>DATEQE010000277.1:0-3855 GCA_035272825.1 Actinomycetota bacterium | reverse complement strand
GGCTCCGGTCTTCGTGATGATGGGCATCGGGATCGGCGCCACGATGGCACCGATGACGGCGGCGGTCATGAACGCGGTCGGCCCCGAGCGCGCCGGCCTCGGCTCCGCCACGACGAACACGGCCCGCGAGGTCGGAGGCGTGTTCGGCATCGCGCTGCTCGGCACGATCCTCACGACGAGGCTCAACGCCGTGCTCGCCCCCGCACTGAGTGGGCTCGGCCTCGGGCCGACCACGCAGTCCGCGATCGAGGCCACGGCCGGACACGGCACGCTGGATCCCTCGCAGCTGGCCGGGCTCCCGCCCGAGCAGCAGGGTGCGGTGGTCGCGGCCTTCCGCGATGCCTGGATGAGCGGCTTCCGCGTCTCGCTCGTGGTGGCCGGCCTGGTGCTGCTGGTCGCGGCGGTGGTTGCCAACCGCTTCATCCCCGGCCGTGCCCACGCTCGGGAGGTCACCGCGGCCGCCCGGGTGGGTGAGTCGACCCCCCTCGAACTGGCATAGGCTTCCCCTCGATGGAGGAGGACAAGGAGCTCATCGAGCAGATCGAGCAGCTCGCGCACGAGGAACATGCGCTGTTCGACAAAGAGTCACGAGGCGAGGCCTCGACCAAGGAGCGCGCACGCCTCAAGGAGATCGAGGGGGAGCTCGAGAGCTCCTACGACCTTCTCCGCGCCCGCCGGGCCCGGCGCGCAGCGGGGCTCGACCCCGACGTCGAACCCGTGCATGAAGCCTCGGCGGTCGAGGAACCCACCCCGTAGTGCCGCACGGCTCGATCAGAGTCGGACGGGTCGACGTCGCCGCGCTGTGCGACGCCATGGTGACATCGAGCAGGCCGGGGTCGGGCTCCTACCCCGGCGTGAACGCAGGCACCTGGCGGAAGACTCGGGAACGCCATCCCGAGGTCTTCGCCGACGGGCGATGGCGCCTGCATGTCCACGCCTATGTCGTGCGCTCGGGTGGGCGCACCTTCCTGATGGACACGGGCGTCGGTCCGACTTCGGCTCCGGCCTTCGGGTGGAGCGGGGTAGCCGGCAGCCTCCCGACGGAGCTCGCCGAGGTCGGGGTCGATCCGCTGGACGTCGAGCTCGTCTTGATCAGCCACGTCCACGACGACCACATCGGGTGGAACGTCACTGAAGCCGGAGCGCCAACCTTCCCGAACGCGCGCTACGTGATCCACCGGGCCGACTGGGACCTGATGGCGAACGCGACCGACGAGGAGGACCGGGAGATCTTCGCCGCGGTGCTCGAACCGCTCGAACGTGCGGGCGTCGTTGAGCTCTCGGGGGGGGCGTTCGCCGTGACGGAGGAGCTGCGGCTCGAACACGCACCCGGGCACACGCCGGGGCATCAGGTGCTCGCGATCGACTCGGACAGCGAGCGAGCGTTGCTCTCCGCCGACATCGTGAACCACCCCGTCCAGCTCCTGCAGCCCGGGCTCGCCGGCGCGAGCGACATGGATCCCGTCGAGGCGAACGCGACTCGGAGCGCCTGGCTCAAACGGATCGTTCGCGAGGGACGCACGGTCGCGCCTGCGCACTTCGCCGAGCCGTTCGGGACGATCGTCCGTGACGGCGACGTGCACCGGTGGGAGCCGCTCGCTCGCTAGCGCCGGCCCGTCGCCGCGATCACGCGAGCCGCGCTCACTCCGGCAGCGCGGGGTCGTCGAACCCGTACTGCTTGTGCGACCCGTCGCAGAACGGCTTGTTGCGCGACTGCCCGCACCGGCACAGGGTCTGACGATTGCGCACCTCGTACGGCGTCTCGTCCTCCGACACGACCGGGATGCCGCCGCGGATCCAGTACGACGCGTCGGGCTCGACGCCGACCGACGGCTCGAACGTGGGCTCGACGGGCTCGGGGTCGGGCAGCACCGCGAACGCGAGCCGGCCCGACGGGCAGCGTCGGACCATCGCGGTGAACTCGGTCCGCACCGCCGGATCGTCCGCCTCCTCGACCATCTCCCACACGCCGGTCCGGACGTTGCGGCAGAACCCGGCATGGGTGCAGAGCGACAGGTCGTCGTACAGGACGTGGTTCGCCTCGCCCTCCCAGGCCTCGCGGCGCTGGGCGATCGGGCCGCGGTCGGCGGTCTCGGTGCCGTCGAACGGGATCCGTTCGTGCGTCGAGTCGCAGAAGGGCTTGGTCGACGATCGGCCGCAGCGGCAGAGCTCGTAGACCTCGTCCGGGGTCTCGAACGCGGGACCCTCGTCCCATGCGACCGGCTCGCCGCGCTCGGTCTGCACGATCGCCGTGCGCAGCAGGGGGACCCCGCCCTCGACGCGGTACGGGCCGTCCTTGGTGACGACGATCCTGCGCTCGTCCATCCGTGGAGTCTAAACGGCCCGTCTGGGACCGCTCGCCTCGGGGGAGCCGGCCGGTTCAGGGGGGGAGGAACGACCGTGCGAACCGCAGCGCCCGCCACGGGCGGCGCCCCGTCGCGACGAACCTGCCCCTCGCCACCCCTCGCCATTGCGTGATGCGCCGGTACGACACGAGGACCAGCGCGGAGGGCTCGGCCCGGATCGTGCAGTCCGCGTCGCCTTCCGCGGGTTCGATCGAGGCCGTGCCGTCGTCGACCCGAACCCGGAACGCCGGTCCCCCGCGGACCACGACCCGATACGTCGTGCGGTCGCCGCGCGTCGCGTCGGGGTCGACATACCAGGGAACGAGCGTCGCCATGGCGCGAACCACCGTTCGGGCGTCGTTGCCGGCGATCGGCCAGGGGCGCCCGAGGGTCCCCGCCGCGTCGTAGCCGTGCACGATCAGCTCGCCGAGCAACAGCCCGGAGGCGGTGGCGACGTCCAACGTGACCCCCGAGTACCACGGCAACGGGTCCGCGCCCAGCTTGCCGTGGGTCGTGGCGACGAAGCTCGAGACGCTCGACCGCAGCTCCTCGACCATGTCGGCGAGGGGGCGTTCGCGCCGTTCGCGGACGTCCCGCCGGTTCTCCTCGCCGATGCCGGCGATCTCGCCCTCGGGGACCGCCGCCCCCGACAGGTACGCCGCGAACCGCCCGGCCCGAGCCGCGACGTGGGCGACGAGCTCGCCCAGGGTCCACTCCAGACCGCGGATGCCGCGATCGGGCTCCTCCATGTTCGCGAGCAGGTCGGCGAGCCTGCGGCCGGCCCCTCCGATCGCCTCGGCGGCGGGCCCGAGCTCGATCCGGAGCGCCGGGACCTCCGTGACGCTCATGGGGTGACGCTCGTCCGGACGGACTCCCGCATGCCCCGATCCTCGCTCGTGGATGCCCCGATCGGCAAGCCGGGGCGACCTGTTAGCGTGCTCGGGTGGCCGCGCTCGCATCTCCACGTCCGCGGTTCCGCGTGGTCGCGGTCACGCTGGTCCTCGCGGGCGCGGCCTGCACCTCGACGCCGGCACCCAGGGCGGACGGAACGACATCCAAACCCACGACCGCTCCGTCGAGCCCCGCCGCGTCCGCGACACCCTCGTCCGAAGCCCCCACGTCCGCCGTCATCCGGTCGAACGGCGGCTCGCTTCTGGTTCGCGGCACCTATCCGCGCGTCGCATCTCGGTGCGTTCGGTACCACCGGCCCCGGCTCGCGGCCCGCTATCCGGGGACGCTCTCGGTCAAGCGTTCGGACGACGGTACGCTCGCGCTCACGGTGACGCTGCCGTTCGAGGACTACCTCAAGGGCATCGCCGAGGTCCCGCCGTCGTGGCCGCGCGCGGCGCTCGAGGCGCAGGCGATCGCCGCCCGCAGCTACGCGCTCGCGACCACCGGGTGGGAGGGCGCCGAGGGCGAGGCGCTCAAGACGCCGATCTGCGCGACGACCTCGTGCCAGGTGTATCGCGGGATCCCCGTGCCGTTCGACCCGAACGTCCGGCGGTGGTTC
>DATEQE010000276.1:0-2171 GCA_035272825.1 Actinomycetota bacterium | reverse complement strand
TAGCGGGCCGGGATCTGCAATCCGCTGCTCGAGGAATCGGTCGGCAAGGGGACGGTGCGCTCGATCGCCCGGACGCTCGGCCTCCGCGTGTCGGAAAGCCGGCACTCGCGTGCCTGTCCTCGCGGGTCGAGTTCGGGATCCGTATCTTGCCCGAGCTGCTGGCGCGGATCGACGAGGCCGAGGCGATCGTTCGCGCGCTCGGGTTCGAGGTGGTCCGCGTGCGGCACCACGGCGCGTCCGCGACGGTCGAGGTGCCGGCCGGAGAGGTCGCTCGGCTCCTCGCCCATCCCGAGCGGGACGCCGCGTTCCGCGCGCTCGCGGCGCTCGGCTGGGCCGGGGTCGCGGTCGACCCGAACGGCTACCGGCCGGGCGGCGCTACGCCCCCGCCTTCCGGTACGTGAGCGAGACCACGCCGTTGCCGAACGTCTTTGAGTCGGCGAGCTCCAGCGGCATCTCCCCGGCCCAGTCCTCGAACAGGTGCTTCCCTCCTCGGAGCACGATCGGGGGAGCAACAGCGAGCCCGAACCCATCGTCGCGTCGCGGCTCGATGAGTTCCGGACACCGCGTCGGTCTCACGGGAGATGACTGCGAACGAACGGCCGTCCGCGCCCGAGGCCCGGGCGTCGTCGGCGACCCAACCGGTCGCGCGGCGGTGGCGCCCCGGGCCCGGCGGAACCGTTCTGGTCATGAGCGGCCCGGTAACGCGCGACGCCATCCCCGCGATGTGCGAACGCGCGCGGTGGCTGCTCGAGGGCTGTGACGCCGGGCCGGTCGCGTGCGACGTCGGCGCGCTCGCCGAACCGGACGCGATCACGATCGACGCGCTCGCTCGGCTCCAGCTGACCGCCCGGCGCCTCGGGTGTCGGGTCGAGCTCCGGAGGGCCTGCGAGGAGCTCGAGGACCTGCTGACCCTGACGGGTCTGCTCGGGGTTCTGACCGGCGGGGGCGCGGTGGTCGCTTCAGCCGTCGAGGCGTGGGGGGAGCCCGAACTGCGGGAACAGCCGCTCCGTGTCGAGGAAGAAGCTGATCCCGGTGATCTGCCCGTCGCCGACCTCCAGCACCTGCAGTGACCACGGCTCGAGCCCTCCCTCCGCGCTCGGCTTGTACTGCCCGAACGCCGGCATGCCGTTCGCCTCGACCGCGATGAGTCTCGAACCCCGGCAGCCGATACCCGGGCCCAGGCACCACGCCCGGATGTCGTCGTGGGTCTGCAGCCACATCTCGTAGGGCGGCATCGACCAGGTGGCGTCCTCGCGCAGGAGCGAGGTGAGCGACTCCATGTCGTACCGCTCGAACGCATCGACGTAGCGGTCGAGCAGCGCTCGCTGCTCGTCGTCGGTGGGCCGCAGGGTGTCGGCGTCCTCGATCTCGAGTGACTCGAGGGTCGCGCGTGCGCGTTCCAGGGCACTGTTCACCGACGCGACCGAGGTATCGAGCAGCTCGGCCACCTCGGACGCCTTCCAGCGCAGGACCTCTCGCAGGATCAGCACCGCCCGTTGCCGCGGCGGCAGGTGCTGCAGCGCGGCCACGAACGCGAGCCGGACCGACTCGCGCGCCTCGAGCACCTCCGAGGGATCGCCGCTCTCGGGCACCACCCGATCGTCGGGCACGGGCAGGATCCACACGGTCTCGGGAAGCGGGTCCGGCAGCGGGATGTCCGCGGATCTTGCCGGCGCGAGTTCCATCGGGCGTGCTCGGCGCTCCCTGCCGCCCAGCATGTCCAGACAGACGTTCGTCACGATGCTGTACAGCCACGAGCGCAACGACGATCGCCCCTCGAACTGCTCGAAGCTCTTCCACGCCCGCAGGAACGCTTCCTGCACGGCGTCCTCCGCCTCGAACCCGGAACCCAGCATGCGGTAGGCGTACGCGGTGAGCTCGCTCCGGTGCTGATCCAGCCGGAGCTCGAGCTCATCCGATCCCGGATTCGCGGCCCGGTCTCTCGCCGTCAGCTCAGCCAACCGGCTCGTTCCTCCTCCCTCGAACCGTACCCAACAACCTACGACCCCCGCGACGTTCCGAACTCATCGGGCGACCGACGACACGCCACCGGTCCTCCGGGCGGCGTCGATCAGTATCGGACGACCAGGGTCCCCTTCATGCCCATCGACTCGTGGAACCGACAGACGAACGGGTAGGTCCCGGAGGGCAGGCGTGTCCGAAGCAGGTGC
>DATEQE010000275.1:0-3078 GCA_035272825.1 Actinomycetota bacterium | reverse complement strand
TTCTCGCGGTGCCGCAGGAAGTGGTCGGTGCCCGGCACGATGACGACCTCGGCCTTCGGTATCGTTCCGCCCAGCGCCTCCAGCCGCGGCGGGGGGCAGTAGACGTCCCCCTCGCCGGCGAGCAGCAGGGTGGGGCGCGCGAAGACGCGGAGCTCGGACGGTCCGGGGGTCGGAGGGATCTCGACGCCGGCCGGCTCGAGCGGCAGCCCGATGAGCGCGAGCGCACCCGCCCGATCGTCGGTGAGGGCCTCGCGCAGCGCGACGTTGGCCCCGAACGACCACCCGCACACGAGGCTGGGTCCCGCGGCCTCCTCGCGCACCCGGCCGATCGCGGCATCCACGTCCCTGGTCTCGGCGTGACCCGCCCCGTAGGTGCCGGCGCTGCGCATCGTCCCCCGGAAGTTGAAGGAGAGGACGACGAACCCACGTGACGCGAGGTCGTTGCGCAGCGCCCACAGGATCGGATGGTCCTTGGTCCCGCCGCGACGGGGGTGCGCGTGGCAGATCACGGCAGAGCCGGCCGGCGGCGTCTCGGGCTGCCGGATCTCCCCCTCGAGCGACACGCCGTCCACCGTCGCGAAACGCACGGGTTCCATGCGTGGGACCATGCCAGGCGTGGCGGCGCGTCGACAACCGAGCGCAACGGGGTTCGCGCTCCGCGACGCGTTGCCCTGGAAGGAGCTCGCTCCGATCGTGCGCGACGCCGAACCCGCGGGCTACACGGCGGTGTTCCTCCCCGAGATCACGGGGCGCGACGCGCTGATCACGCTCGGCATGTTCGCGGGCGAGACGCGCCGCCTGCTCCTGGGCACGGGCGTGCTCCCGATGCGCTCCCGGACCCCGCTGCTCACCGCGATGGGTGCGGCCACGGTGCACGAGCGCTCCGGGGGCCGGGTGATCCTCGGTCTCGGAACGGGCGAGGTCGGAAGGGGTGCGCTCGACGAGCTCCGGGAGACGGTGCGACGGGTCCGGGCCCTGCTCCGGGGTGAGACGCTCGAGGAGGAAGGCGACCCGGTGACCCTTTCGCTGACGCCGGGGCGCGAGGTCCCGATCTGGATCTCCGCGCTCGGGCCGAAGGCGATGCGGCTCGGGGGCGAGATCGCCGACGGCGTCATCCTCAACTGGTGTCCACCGGAGCGGGTGTCGTTCGCCCGCGCGCGCATCGCCGAGGGTGCCGAAGCGGCGGAGCGAGACCCGGTGTCCGTCACCGTCGCGGTCTACGTGCGGGCGTGGGCGGGGCGCGACGAGGCCGAGGCGATGTCCGCGTTGCGCGCGATGGCGGGTCGATACGCTTCCTACCGGGCGTATCGGCGTCAGTTCGAGCAGGTGGGTCTGGGACCCCAGGCGGCGGTCGCCGGGCAGGCGCACCGGGCCGGAAGATCCGAGGACGTGCCCGAGGTGCTGGTCCGGTCCGTCTGCGCCTTGGGCGACGGGGCTCGGGATCGTCTCGACGCGTTCCGGGAGGCGGGAGCGGACCTGCCGATCGTCTACCCGGTCGCGACCGCGGACCCCGCGGCCTCGATCGAGGCCACCCTCCGCGCGCTCGCTCCGGCCTGAGGATCCCACGCACGACTTGCGCACGAGCCCGTGAGCCGTAGACTAGGTTTACAAGGTCGGCACGGTGGAAAAGGGGGAAACCCCGGGGGAAGGCTCAGGGAAGGGGAACAGGCAATGACCTACACGATCTGCGAGTCGTGCATCGATATCAAGGACAAGGCCTGCGTGGACGAGTGCCCGGTCGACTGCATCTACGAGGGACCGCGGATGCTCTACATCCATCCCGACGAGTGCGTGGACTGCGGCGCGTGCGAGCCGGTTTGTCCGGTGACCGCGATCTTCTACGAGGACGACGTGCCGGCGGAATGGAAGCAGTTCACCCCGATCAACGCCGAGTGGTTCAACGAGAACATCAGCGGCATCGGCTCGCCCGGGGGAGCGGCCCAGGTGGGTCCGAGCAACGTGGACCATCCGGTGGTCGCAGGCTGGCCCACCGTCGGCTGACCGATCTCGGAGCGCTCGCGTCGGCTCCTCCGCGTCGAGGTGCCTCCGCGTCGAGGTGCCCCCGGATCGGTGCGCCTACGTGCTCTCGGAGGCGGGTTCGGGTTCGGGCACCTCGCCCGGCGCACCCCAGGGGGTTTCGCCCCAACGAGACCGTGACTTAGCGGCCAGCTTCGACATCAGGGAGATCGCAGCGGGGTCCTCCGACCCCGGTCGCCACTCCACCACGCCGTCCGCTACGGCGCGGTCCCACAGGTCGCGACCCTTGTCCGTACGGATGATGGTCAGCGTCCAGCCGTCGCTCTGCCCGAGCCCGCCGAACGAGATGTCGGCGTGCTCGGCGGCGAAATCCGGGCACCGAAGGCATCCCGGGCGCGTGAACTCGTGCGCCTGCTTCAGCGAGTAGGTGACCTCCTCGCCGTCCTTCGTGTAGAAGAGCAGCTTGCCCTTCACGTTCACCCGGACGACGTCGTCGAGCTCCAGCCCCAGCCGGTTCTGCGCGATCTCGACCATCAGGCCGTCGTAGGTGAAGCTCTTCGAGCACAGGAGCCCGAACGTCCAGTTGATCTTCTTCGCCCACTTGTTGACCCGTCGGGCCGTCATCGAGCCCGTCACGCTCGCCTGGCACGACATCCCCACGAGCGCCACCTTCGATAGGCCCAGTTCGGCGGCCTTGATGAGCGCGAGCGGGTTCGCCGAGTAGGTGTACCGGGACCCGGCCGTCGCGAGCACCCCCTCCGCGTCCGTGACGACCGTGGGCTCGGCGTCCCACTCGCGTTCGTCCGAGAGCTTGGAGGTGAGGGCTCCGTCGATCTCGCCCGTGCGCAGGCCCCAAATCAACAGCGCCGAGACGACGCCGCCGTCCTGGCCTCGCATGAGTGCCTCGGGCATCGTGGCGCGCGCCAGGACGATGTCCTGATACTGGCCGATCACGTCCTCGGGCTTGCGGGTCTGGCCGAACAGGAGCTGGTCGATCTCGGACTCCCATTCGCGGAAGCGAGGGCAGGCAAGGGTGCAGAGCGAACACCCTCGGTCGCCGTGGACGCACGCGTCCGGACCGTCCTCCTGCAGCTGGACGGG
>DATEQE010000274.1:0-5707 GCA_035272825.1 Actinomycetota bacterium | reverse complement strand
TCTCGCCCACGACGTGGCCTCGACGGAGCACCGTGATGCGGTCCGCGATCTCCAGCACCTCGTCGAGCTTGTGGCTGATGAACACGATCGTGCGCCCCGCCTCTTGGAGCTTGCGCAGGTTGCCGAACAGGTCCTTCGTCTCGTTGGGCGTGAGGACCGCCGTCGGCTCGTCGAGGATGAGGATCTCCACGCCCCGGTAGAGCGCCTTCAGGATCTCGACGCGCTGCTCCTCGCCGACCGAGAGATCCTCGATGACCGCCCCCGGATCCACCCGAAAGGCGTACGAGTCGGCGAGCTCGGCCACGCGTTGCTGGGCGGCGCCGACGTCGAGGCGCGCCCCGCCCTCCTCACCCAGGATGATGTTCTCGGTGACCGTGAACGGATCGACGAGCACGAAGTGCTGATGGACCATGCCGATCCCGAGGGCGATCGCGTCGCGCGGCGACCCGATCTTCGCCTCCTCGCCGCGCACGAGGATCCGGCCGCCGTCGGCCGGGTACATGCCGTACAGCACCCGCATCAACGTCGACTTGCCGGCCCCGTTCTCTCCGATCAGCGCGTGAACCTCTCCGGCCCGCAGCTCGAGATCGACCTCGTCGTTGGCAAGCACGCCGGGGAACCGCTTCGTGATGCCTTCCAGTACGACGAGGGGCGGGGAGCCGTTGCCCCCCGCCCCGACGCCGTTCGTCACGGTTCGCCGTCCCCCCGGCCCTAGGCGCTCGGGGAGTCGGGCACGACGATCGTTCCGTCGATGATCTGCTGCTTGAACTGGTCCAGCTGCTCGGTGATGTCCGCTGTCAGCTCGGTGGGGTTCGAGGTCGCGTAGTCAACCCCGTCCTCCGCCATGCCGAAGACCTGACTCCCGCCCAACGTGCCGCTGCCTACGGCCTCGATCGAGTTGTACACGGCGACGTCGACACGCTTCAGCATCGAGGTCAGGATCAGCGGCTGCTGCTCGGGGCTGGCCGTCAAGTACTGGTCCGAGTCGACGCCGATGGCGAACTTCTGCGCCTCGACCGCTGCGTTGAACAGGCCCGCTCCGGACGCACCGGAGGCGTGGTAGATGATCTCCGCGCCCTGGTCGTACATCTTCGTCGAGAGCTGCTCGCCCTTGACCGGGTCGTTGAACGCCGTCGTGTCGTCGCCGATGTACTCGACGAGCACCTCGACGTCGGGGTCGATCTGATGGGCCCCGGCCTCGTACCCGGCCTGGAACTTCTCGATGAGCGGTCCGGTCTGGCCGCCGAGGAACCCGATCGTCTTGCACTGACACTTGAGAACCGCCGCCGCGCCGATGAGGAAGGAACCCTCCTGTTCCTTGAAGGTGTAGTCGGCCACGTTCGGGATCGCGTCGGCGTCGTTCGTCAGCCCGCAGGCGGTGCCACACGTCGCGTACCCGTCCACGATCATGAAGCTCTGGTCCGGGTAGTCCGGGGCGATCGTGTTGACCCCGGGTGAGAACGCGAACCCCACACCGATCACCAGGTTGAACCCGGCGTCGGCCAGCGCCTGCAGGTTCTGGTCGCGGTCGGACCCGGTGGAGTTCGCCTCGTTCGTGACGACGTTCTCCTCACACACGAGGCCGTCGGCAATCGCCTGCTGGAGACCGGCGTTCGCGGCGTCGTTGAACGACTTGTCGCCGAGGCCGCCGATGTCGAACGCGATCCCGACCTGCATGTCCGCGTTGCATTCCGCGCCCGCGGTGCCTCCCGTGGCGGTCCCCCCCGCCCCGCCGGTCTCACCGCCGTTGTCGTCGCCGCACGCCGCAGCGACGACGGACAGTACGCCGATGAGGATCAGCGCCTTCGCTCGCCAAGAGCGCATGCTGCCCCCTCCCATCCGATGGGTGCCCCGATCACGGGGCACGGCCGTAGATTCTCCGCTCGCCGGGTCGAACCCGTCAAACGAGGTCTGCGCACCCATCCGAGGTACGTCCGGGAGCGTGCGATCGGATGGACCGCCCGGTCGACCGGACGGGGAACGGCCTCGCCGTCAGTAGTCGACGTCGATCTCCTGCATCTCCCTGGCGAGCTCGGACAGCGCCCCCTGGAGCTGCATCAGGAGCATCATGCTGCCGTTGATGCGGATCTTCCCGGTCATGAACGCCGAGACGGGGTTGAGCTCGCTCTTGGCGAGCGCGACCGCCGTGTCGTAGTCCTGTTCGATCGTGGCGTCGGCCTTCTCGGCGTCGCCGGCCTCGAGCTTGACCGAGCCTCCCTCGAACCGCATCCAGTAGCGCTTCGCGCCGTCCGGGGTGTCGATCACGTTCTGGATCGTCACGTTGGCGGCGGCCGCCGCGGCCCGGAACGCGTCGCTCGCGTTCAGGCGCTTCTCGAGCGCTTCGGTCCACTCGGAAGAGAGGAACTGGACGGGCATCTCGGCCTCCTGTTCGGCTGTTGTGTGGGCTGCGATCGACGCGGAGTCTAGGGCTCGAACGCCTCAGGCGTCCGCGAACAGGTGGGGGTCGGTCAAGTGGAGCGCGTCGTTGAGGAACCTGACCCGGCGCCGGTCACCCTCGACGACGATGGAGTTGAGCGACGTGTTCTCGGGCACGAAGAACATCTCGTGCTCCACGCCGAGCAGCGGCGCGATGTAGGCGTTGATCACCCCGCCGTGGCAGAACACGAGGACGTTGCCGTCCGAGTGGGCCGCCAGCAGCCGTTCGACGACGGCGTGGACGCGCGACCGGAACGGCCCGAGCTCCTCGACGAACGGGGCGTGACGCCAGATCGGTTCCTGGTTGCGGACCCGGTGCAGCATCTGCTCGTCCGTCGAGAGGATCTCCTCGAACGACTTGCCCTCCCACTCGCCGAGGTGGGCCTCGGCGAGGTCGTCCTCGACCCGCACCTCGATCCCGGCGGGCTCCGCGTACGCCGACGCGGTCTCGCGCGCCCGGAGCAGGGGCGAGGAGGCGACGACCGCGGGCTCGGGCATGGCTCGAAGCCGGCCGGCGAGCAGCGCCGCCTGCTCCCGCCCGCGTTCGCCCAACGGGGGGTCCCATTGCTCGCCACGAGGGCTCGGCCTCGTTCGAGTGGAGTCGAAGTCGGATTCGCCGTGGCGAACCAGGTACAGGATCCGCTCGATCACCGGGCGATCCTGCGGCCCTTGCGACGGAGACGATCGCGACCGAAGGCCTCGACGTCCTCGCGCCGCCAGACCCGGCCGGACGCGAGGGCGGCGATCGGCTCGGGGAACACTCCCCGGCTCACGTACGTCGCCACGCGCCGGCGATCCCATCCCAGGATCGTCGCGGCTTCGCTCACGCCCACGACGTCCGGGGTGACCTCCACGCACAGCGACGCGTCGGCGCCCGCGAGGCGCCGCAAGCCGTTCAGGCAGCCGTCCCGGTTGCGCCGCCTGATCTCGCGACCGCGGACCCTGCCCACCCAGACCGGTGGCTCGTGATGCATCGACGCCCGCACGGGTGGTGGCGGCACGGGCCGATGATAGCCGGGGCCGAACGCCGTTCAGCCACCCGGGCGGCGACCGCGCGTCCGGTTGAGCTCGACCTGCCAGCAGCGCTCGTGCCAATGACGACGCTCCTGGGGGACGGCGGGGACGACGACGAAGTGCCACGTGCCCGGCCGGATCTCGAGGTCGCATCCGGGGCAGCGATAGGCCTTGTCGCTCGTCAGCCGCCGCACCTCGATGCCCGGCACGCTCGCCCAGGGTGGGGCGGCCGACTGCGGCATGCGTGCGGGCTGCGGCCCCTCGTCCGGAGCCCGGCGGTTGCGGCGCGGCATCAGCGCTCCCCGGCAACCCGCCGGACGAAGGGTGCCGCGGCACCGGCCAGCGCCGCGCCGATCTGGCGATCGTCGGCCTTGACGCCGCGGATCCGAAACGAGTGGTCGCCGCCCTCCACCGGCTCGAGCACGGCCCGGTCGCCGAGCTTCGCCAGCACCTGATTCAGGAGGTCCGGGTTCGCGAAGGGATCCCTCGTGCCCTGCAGGAACAGCATCGGGACCCGGATCCGCTCGAGGTGCTCCGCGCGCAGCTTCTCGGTCTTGCCCGGCGCGTGCAGCGGGTAGCCGAGGAACACCAGCCCCGTGGCCGGCATCCCGTCGGCCGCGCACATCGAGGCGATACGGCCGCCGAGCGACTTGCCCCCGGCGAGGACGCCCCGTCCGTCCGCGCGTTGGGAGGCCGCCTCGAACGCCGCCAGCCAGGTCTCGCGCAGCACGCGTTCGGGGTCGGGCGACCGCCGGCCGCGCTCGATGTAGGGGAAGTTGAAGCGCATCGTCGCCAGGCGCTCATCCCCCATCGCTCGGCAGAAGCCGGCGAGGAAGGAGTGGTCCATGCCCGCACCGGCCCCGTGCGCGACCACGAGCGTGGCCGCGGCGTCCCGCGGACGGATCCAGACCGACCCCACCTCCCCGGACGGCAACCCGATGCGCCCTCGGCTCTCTCGCGTGGCCATGCCAGAATCCTTATCAGATGGACGGGAACCTCTACCTCGGGACGTCGGGGTTCGCCTACGACGAGTGGAAGCACGGCGTGTTCTACCCGGAGGGGCTGAAGAACCGCGAGATGCTCTCGTACTACGCGAGCCGGTTCCCCTCGGTCGAGATCAACTACACGTTCCGGCGCTTCCCGACCGAGAAGTCCATGCAGACGTGGAAGGCCGAGACCCCCGAGACCTTCCGGTTCACCCTGAAGGCGAACCAGCGCATCACGCACTGGAAGCGCCTGGCGGACGCGGACCAGGACGTGCGCGACTTCCTGGACCTCGGGCGGTTGCTCGGGGAGCGGCTCGGGACCGTCCTGTACCAGTGCCCGCCCACCCTGAAGTACGACCGCGGGCTGATCGAGGCGTTCGTCGGCTACCTGCCCCCCACGCCCCGCGCCGCGATGGAGTTCCGACACCCGTCGTGGATCGAGGCGCGCGACCTGCTGCTCGAGCAGGGCGTCGCCTGGTGCGTCGCGGAGACCGACGACAACGACCCCGGACCCGACGACCTGTCCTGGGAGCCGTTCGGGTTCCTGCGCCTGCGCAAGACCGAGTACTCGGACGAGGAGCTGCGCGGCTGGGTGGACCGGATCCGCCCCTCGCTCGAGGCCGGCCGGGACGTCTACTGCTACTTCAAGCACGAGGACGAGGGCCACAGCACGCAGATGGCCGATCGGTTCCGGGCGATGCTCTAGCCGAACGCGCCCGCCGTTCGCGCCGAGGTCACGGTGCGATCCGGCCTCGCAGCGCGTCCTCCAGCTCGCGGATCCGCTCGAGATCGTCGATCCTGCGCCCGAGGTCGTCGCGGACGTAGAAGGCGTCGACCACGCGCCCGCCGAACGTCGCCACCTTCGCGAGGTGCACATCGAGCTGTAGCTCGGCGAAGGTTCGGGTGATGTCGAACAGCAGCCCGAGACGGTCGGGCGCGCCGACCTCGATGACGGTGAAGAAGTCCGACGCGTCGTTGTCGACCTCGACCCGCACCGGGACGTCGGCCTGTGGACCCGGGTAGTGCCGCCGCTTCTCTCGGACGCGGTGATCGAGCGAGAGCCGGCCCTCGATCGCCTTGCGCAGCGTCGTCCGGAACTCCCGCCAGCGCTCCTCCCCGACCTCCGGCTCGAAGACCCCCTCGATCTCGAACAGGTCCACGGCAACGCCGTCGTCGGTCGTGAACACCTGCGCGGTGAGGATCGACAGCCCGGCGAGCGAGAGCGCCCCCGCGATCATCGAGAGCAGCCCCGGCCGGTCGGCGGCGACGAC
>DATEQE010000273.1:0-3238 GCA_035272825.1 Actinomycetota bacterium | reverse complement strand
CATCCCGCGGAACTCGGGCGTGTCGAACCGCCGTCTCGCGATCTCGAACAGGGGCTCGGGCCATCCGGCACGATAGAACATACGTTCGATTCGGGCAAGTCCTCCCCCCTCGGGCCCGCTCCGCCTAGGCTTCGGCCTGGATGGCTCTCTGGCTGGTTCGGCACGGCGAGACCGAGTGGTCGATCTCGGGGCAGCACACCGGGAGTACGGACATCCCGCTCACGCCCGAGGGACGTCTGCAAGCCTCGGCGATCGGCAAGCTGCTCGCGGGCCGTCGTTTCGACCACGTGTTCTCGAGCCCGATGCTCCGCGCGCAGGAGACCGCTCGGCTCGCGGGGTTCGGCGACCGGATCCGCGTGCACGAGGGGCTACTCGAGTACGACTACGGCGACTTCGAGGGTCTCACCACCGGGCAGATCTGGGCGACCCACCCCGGGTGGCAGCTCTTCCGTGACGGTTGCCCGGGCGGCGAGACGCCCGAGCAGATGGCCAAGCGTGTCGACGCCCTGATCGAGGAACTGCGCGAGCTCGGGGGCAACAGCCTCCTGTTCGGGCACGGCCACTGCTTCCGGTCGCTCGCCGTCCGCTTCCTGGACCTGTCGATCCGGTACGCGACGAACCTGCTGCTGGATGCGGGGACGATCTCGATCGCCTCGGACGGGCGTGACGGGCCGGCGCTCGTGCTGTGGAACCGCCGGGTCCAGCCTCGCGCGACGGTCGTCGCTGACATCGCCGCCGCGATCGCCCGAACGGTGCCCTAGGCAACTCGGTTAGGCTTCGCCCGTGGGTTGTCTCTTCGCGATCGTCGCGCTCATCACGCCCCGGTTCATCCTGGTCGTCCTGTGGCTGTTCACGAACTACCTGAACACCGCCTTCTCGAGCGGCTGGTGGGGGTTGCTCGGGTTCTTCTTCCTCCCGACCACCACGATCGCCTACGCGATCGCTCAGAACGAGTTCACGACCGTGACCGGCGGGGTCGAGGCGATGGGCATCGTGCTGATCGTGCTCGGCATCGTGATCGACGTCGGGCTGCTCGGGGGCTCCGGGCGGGGTGTCGCCCGCAGGGGCTGAGCGGCCGAGTCCTACGCGAACCGCAGCGCGGGGGTCGATGTAGGCGTACGCGATGTCGACGCACAGGCTGGCGAACGCGATGAAGAACGCCCCGAAGATCGTGACCCCCATCACCGACGGGAAGTCGTTGCGGAAGATCGAGGTCACGGGGACGGCCGCCCGCGGATACTTTTGGCAACGTCCCCGGCGTCCTCGGAACCCTGCGCGTTCGTTGCGGTTCCCTGCCCTCGATGGCGTGGGATAGGGTCCAGGCGTGGCCGGCGACGCGGCGTTCGAGTTCGAGGAGGCGTCGATCGAGGAGCTCCAGGCCTCGATGGCGTCGGGCTCGCTCACGTCCCGCGGGCTGACCGAGGCCTACCTCGAACGGATCGAGATGGTCGACGCGGCGCTCCGCTCGGTGCTGGAAACGAACCCCGACGCGCTCGAGATCGCCGACACGCTCGATGCCGAGCGACGTTCGGGCCGCGTCCGGGGGGCGCTCCATGGGGTCCCCGTGCTCGTGAAGGACAACGTCGATACCGCGGATCGCATGAAGACGACTGCGGGGTCGTTCGCGCTGGGCGAGGTGACGCCGGCGAGCGACGCGTTCCTGGTCGCGCGGCTGCGCGAGGCCGGCGCGGTGATCCTCGGCAAGGCGAACCTGTCCGAGTGGGCGAACTTCCGTTCGACGCGTTCGAGCAGCGGGTGGAGCGCCCGCGGCGGCCAGTGCGTGAACCCGTATGACGCGGACCGGAGCCCGTGCGGCTCGAGCTCGGGCTCGGGCGTCGCGGTGTCGGCGAACCTGTCCGCCGTCGCCGTCGGGACCGAGACCGACGGCTCGATCGTCTGCCCCTCGTCGGTCAACGGCATCGTCGGCATCAAGCCCACGGTCGGCCTGGTGAGCCGCTCCGGCGTCGTCCCGGTCTCGCATTCCCAGGACACGCCCGGCCCGATGGCGCGAATGGTCGCCGACGCGGCGGCGCTGCTGGCGGCGCTGGCGGGCGCCGACCCGCGCGATGCCGCGACGGCCAGGGCGCGTGTCGGAGCCGACTACGCCGCGTTCCTCGACCCCGACGGGCTTCGGGATGCGAGGATCGGGGTCGCCAGGAAGCTCGCGGGCTTCAACGACCGTGTCGACCGGCTGTTCGACGAGGCGCTCGGCGCGATGCGCGAACTCGGCGCCGAGATCGTCGACCCCGCCGACATCCCCCACACCGACGAGCTCGAGGACCCCGAGCTCGAGGTGTTCCTGTACGAGTTCAAGGCCGACCTCGAGGCGTACCTCGGTTCGTACGGCCTGACCCAGCCGCATCGCGCCATCGCGGACCTGATCGCGTTCAACGCCGAGCACGCGGACGCCGAGATGCCGTTCTTCGGGCAGGAGCTGTTCGAGCAGGCTGCGGCCAAGGGGCCGCTCACCGAACCTGCCTACCTCGAGGCGCTCGCCACCTGTCAGCGTCTCTCGCGGGCCGAGGGCATCGACGCCGTGATGGACGAGCACCGGCTGGACGCGCTCGTCGCGCCCTCGAACGCGCCCGCGTGGCGCATCGACCACGCGAACGGCGATCATTACGTCGGCGGGAACTCGACGCCGGCGGCCGTCGCCGGCTACCCGAACGTGACCGTCCCGATGGGGTTCGCGTTCGACCTCCCGATCGGGGTGTCGTTCATCGGGCGCGCCTGGAGCGAGGGGACGCTGATCCGGCTGGCCTCGGCGTTCGAGCGCGCAACGCGTCACCGACGCGCGCCCGGCCTCGCTACCGCCCCGGAACCGGCGCACAATCTCGGCGACGCGTAGGCGCCCCGCCGTCCTAGGGCGTCCAAGCCACGATGACCGAGCCACTCCGCCTCGCGCCCGACCCCGCGGTCCCCGCCGGGACCGCCCGGTGCCGAACACGACGACGCCATCTCGTTCGAGGCGTTCTTCGAAGCGGAGAAGGCCGGGTTGTTCTCCGCGCTCTGCCTGATGACGCGGGACCGGCGCTTCCTGACTTCGAGCGAGCCGACCCGATCGGCGAGTTCTGGGGGTACGCGCAGAGCCGCCTCTTCGCCGAGCTCCTGATCGACTGCGAGGAGGACCGGACGCTGAGGGCGGTGCTGGTCGGGATGCTGCGGGAAGCTGATCGCCGACTCTCAACAAGGAAGACAACCCGCACCGCAAACTGGCTCTCTAGCAATCCGCTGCACG
>DATEQE010000272.1:0-3164 GCA_035272825.1 Actinomycetota bacterium | reverse complement strand
CGGTCCCGCCGCTGGTCCACGGGGTGAGTGCGTTCGCGTCCTTGGCCGCCGCGAGCAGCCTCGTGAGCTCCTCGCCGCTGACCACCCCGCAGCGCGTGGCCGCCGGGGCATTCTGGACGGGCTCGCCGAATGCGTCCAGTGGTGGCTCGAGCGGCCACTCGATCGGATCCTGCGGCAGTTCGGCGTCTCCCTGGTATGGGAGGACGTACACGCGCATCTCGGTCGGGTCGTAGGGGCGTTCGGTGCCGAGCGAACCATCCGGGAGCCAGCTCGGCAGGTCGGTGAGCTTCGCCTGGAACGCGGCCAGCCTCGCGCGGGCATCGGCGACCTCGTTGCTCCCACACGTGCCGGCCGGCTCGCCCACGTCGAGGGCGTACGCGGAGACGACCGACGTCCTGCCCTCCGCGGTGGTCGTGAAGACCGTGGTGGCGGCGTCGGCGATGCACATGTCGCCGTAGCTCGTATCGCCGTCCATCAGGCCGGCGTCCCGGGCAGCCTGCAGGATCGCCTGGATGCCGTCCTCGGAGACCGGCGTCGCGGTGAGGTTCGGCAGGGCCGGACCCGGATAGATCTCGATCTGCGGGCCGGGCACGATCAGCGTCCCGTCGCCGAACAGCGACCAGAACGGGGTGCTCCCGAGGGTGTACTCGTAGGCGACGAAGCCGCCCTCGTAGGCCATCCCCAGGATCAACTGGTCCGCGCCCGTTGGGTGCTCGATCCCGGTCGCGCCGGTCGCCCCCGTGGTGCCGCCAGAACCTGGGTCATCGTTCGCGAGCCCGCCGCACGCCGAGGCAAGCACGGCAACCGCCGCGACCGCCACACCGATCCGTCCCACGCGCATGATCACTCCCGTCGTCGAGTCGGGGCCGTCGAGTCCGGCTTGGACGGCGCGGTCGGGCCCCATGGTTCCACCGCGGGCGCCCCGGTGCGTTCCGTCGCGCTAGGCTGGGCACGATGCGCGCCTTGCGCAAGACCGCACCTCGCCCCGGCGCCGAGCTCGGCGACGTCCCGGTCCCGGCACCGGGCGAGGGTGAGGTGCTCGTCCGCGTGCACGCCGCGTCCATCTGCGGGACCGACCTCCACATCTTCGACTGGAACGAGTGGGCCCAGGGTCGTGTGACCCGCGTGCCGATGACGTTCGGTCACGAGGTGGCGGGGACCGTGGAGGCGGTCGGTCCCGAGGTCCACCACGTGCAGCAGGGTGCCTTCGTGGCCGTCGAGACCCACATCGCGTGCGGGGTCTGTTCCACCTGCCGGACCGGACGGGCGCACATCTGCCGCAACCTCAAGATCCTCGGCGTCGACACCGACGGCGCGTTCGCCGAGTACGTGGTGGTCCCCGCGGTGAACGCATGGATCGTGGGTGAAGGCATCCAGCCCGACCACGCGTCGGTGATGGAACCGTTCGGCAACGCCGTCCACGCGACGTTCGGGACCGAGGGTGGCGAGGACCTGCTCACGAACCCGGTCGCGGTGATCGGGTGCGGCCCGATCGGCCTGTTCGCCGTCGGGATCGCGCGCGCGCTCGGCGCCTGGAAGGTGATCGCCATCGAACCCAACGACGAACGCCGGGCGCTTGCCTCGAAGATGGGTGCGGACCTGTTGATCGATCCGAAGGCCGACGACCCGGTCGAGGCGGTGCTCGACGCGACCGACGGGAACGGCGCGGAGGTCGTGCTCGAGATGTCGGGCAACGCGACGGCGATCGATCAGGGGACCCGACTGCTGGCCCGCGGAGGCAGGATGTCGCTGCTCGGGCTCCCGGACGGGCCGGTGACCCTCGACCTGAACGACCAGGTGATCTTCAAGGAGGCACGGATCCTCGGGATCACCGGCCGTCAGATGTTCCGGACGTGGCAGCAGACGACGACGCTGCTGTCCACCGGGAGGGTGGACATCTCCCCGGTCATCACGCACCGGTTCCCCCTGGATCGGTTCGAGGAGGCGTTCGAGACGGCCGCCTCGGGCCACGCCGCGAAGGTGATCGTCTTCCCCGGCGCGAGCGGTCAGAGGTAGCCGGCCGTCCCGGTCGTGGTCGATGGCGGTTCCTGCCGCGGCTGCGCCGCGAGCGCCTGGACGGTGAACGGCAGCGTCTTCACGTCGTCCCCCTCCATCGAGATCACGACGCGGTAGTCGCCCGGGCCGGGGAGCGGCAACCCGTTCAGGTTCAGGGCGATCGGCACGATCTGCTCCTCCTCGCCGCCCGCGGTGAACTCGCCGCCGATGCGGTTGACCGGGCCCTCGGGACCGGCGCCGAGCGAGAGGTCCTTGCCCGTCGGGCCGAGCAGCCGCAGCTCGAACCGGCGCGGCTCGACGGCCGAACCCGCCGGGATCCGGACCAGGAGCCCGATCCCCACCCGGTCGTGGCGGGCCGGGAACAGCGCGACCGCGATCCGGTTCCACCCCGCCCCGAGCGCGTAAAGCTTGCCCTGCACCGACGCGACGGAGTCCGCGAGGAACGCGTCGAGATCGATGTCGCCCACGGAGCCTCCCGTCGATCGGCCGGATCGGAGGACACAGCGTATGCGGTAGCGTGAGGTTCCGATGCCGGGTGCGCTCGACTTCCTGAAGCAGCGGCTCGCCGAGCTCGATCAGCACGGGCTGCTGCTGCAGCCGAGGACGCTGGAAGGACCGACGGGCGCCCGGGCTCGGTTCGACGGGCGGGACGTGATCAACCTCGCCTCGAACAACTACCTCGGGCTGGCGAGCCACCCGCGGATGAACGCGGCGGCCTCGAAGGCCGCGAGCGAGCTCGGCGCCGGGACGGGTGCCGTGCGGACGATCGCGGGATCGATGACCCTGCACCGCGAGCTCGAGCGTCGGTTCGCCGCTTTCAAGCACGCCGAGGACGCGCTGATGTTCCAGTCGGGCTTCACGGCGAACGCTGGGACCGTCGCCGCGATCCTGGACGAGCAGGACGTGATCGTGAGCGACCGCCTGAACCATGCGTCGATCATCGACGGCGCGAGGCTCTCGCGCGCCGAGATCAAGGTGTTCGAGCACAAGGACGCCGACCACGCGGACGCCCTGCTCCGAGAGAGCAAGGCCGAGGGCCGGCGACAGCTGCTGGTGACGGACGGCGTCTTCTCGATGGACGGCGACATCGCGCCCCTCCCCGCGCTCGTCGACGTCGCCGAGCGCCATGGGGCGATCATGATGATCGA
>DATEQE010000271.1:0-2184 GCA_035272825.1 Actinomycetota bacterium | reverse complement strand
GGGTCGCTCGTCGTCGAGCCTCACGCGGCCGCGGATGCCGTCCGCCTGCTGGCGACCCGGGCGCACGTGGTGGCCGAAGGTGCGGGGGCGGTCCCGGTCGCGGCCGCGACCGCGGGGCTCGCGGGTCCGGGCAAGGTCGTCGCGATCGTGTCGGGAGGAGGCATCGACGCCTCGAAGCTGGCGACGATCCTGGCCGGCGGCGGCTGACGTCGAGCCGCTACGCTGCGGCCGTGCGCCTCGACACCGAGTTCGAACCGCTCGAGACCGAACGCCTCCGGCTTCGCCGTTCGAGACCGGAGGATGCCGAGACGATCTCGGCGTACCGCAGCGACCCGGACGTGAACCGGCAGCAGGGGTGGGACCGCACCGACCCCGCCGGCGTCCAGGCCGACATCGTCCAGATGAGCACGCGTGTGCCCGGGGAGCCCGGCGGCTGGGTGCAGTTCACGGTCGAGGAGCGCGAGGGCAGCCGGATCGTGGGCGACGTCGGGTTCGCGGTCGCCGACGGCGAACCGAACGTGATCAAGGTCGGGTACACCATCTCGCCCGAGTTCCAGGGGCGCGGGTATGCGACCGAGGCCATCCGCGCGCTCGTGAACTATTCCTTCGACACGCTCGGCGCCGAGATCGTCCGCGCCCACGCCAGCGCGGAGAACGCCCCCTCGATCCGCGTCGCCGAGAAGGTCGGGATGCGGCTCGTCGAACGCGTCGAGTACCGCGAGGGCGACGAGGTCTGGCACGGCGTGCGGTACGAGGTCCGTCGCTGAGGCCCGAGCAGACGTCCCGAACGATCGTCAGGACCGGGCGTCGCGCGGCTTGAACTCGTCGCAGGTGTCGTCGTTGTGGATCACGCCGCGGACGTAGCGGCACCCGCCCATCGATAGGCGCGGGAACATGAACTTGCACTCCCCGCATCGGAACTTCGGGTTCTCGGCCTTGCGGTAGTTCGCCTGCGTCTTCGAGAGCCCCTGGACGCTCGGCACGAGGTCCGCCTCCTCAGTCGCGGTCGACGGCGCGCTGGAACTGCGCCTTCGTCATCTTAGATCGTCCCTACGCCGCGGGTTGCCGGAGCGGCTCGGTCGCGATTAGCTGGAGGGAAGGAGGAAGCGATGGCGACCAAACAGGCACGGGTGAGTTGGAAGGGCGACCTGGAAAACGGCACCGGGACGATCGAGCAGGTGGGCAGCGGGGCGATCGGGCCGCTCGCGGTCTCGTGGGCGGCCCGCACCGGCGACGAGGGTGGGATGACCAGCCCCGAGGAGCTGATCGCGGCGGCCCACGCCTCGTGCTTCTCGATGGCGTTCTCGGCGCGGCTCGCGAAGGCCGGGACGCCGGCGGACCGGCTCGAGGTCTCGGCAAGGGTGACGTTCGTCCCGGGGACCGGGATCACGACGTCGGAGCTCGACGTGACCGGCGTCGTGCCGGGGATCTCGGAGGAGGATTTCCTGGCGATGGCCGAGGACGCCAAGGAGAACTGCCCGGTCTCGGGCGCGCTGAAGGGCAACGTGCAGATCGGCGTGACCGCGCGGCTCGCGTCGTAGCTCGGAGACGTTCAGCTCTTCGCGACGACCAGCCGATCCGGCTCGGCCGACACGATCCGCAGGACGCGTTCTGGTTCGCTCGACGACGCCCGCGTCACCACGAGCGTGTCGTCGCCGGCGAGGGTCCACGTCCCCGTGACCTCCTCGGGGCGGTCGGTCGGGCCGATCGCGGTCTCGACGTAGCCGCCGTCGTGCCGGAGCTCGAACCCCATCCGGCCGCGGGACGGGGGGAACGGGTAGTCGTCCGGACGCAGGACCATCTCGTCGGCCGTGTCCTCCTCGTGCGAGTGGATCCACCGGCGTTCGAGCGCCGCGCGATCGACCGTCATCGGACGAGCCTACCCCTCCGTGTCCGCTTCGCTAGCGCCCGATCTTCGAACGCGGTCCGGCGAGCGCGGCATTCATCCGCGTGATCTGCCCCGGCGTGAACATCACCATCGCGGCGTCGTCGACGTAGTCCATGTAGTTCATGAACATGTCGCCGTTCGGGCCGTTGTTGCAGGTGACTTGGGGGAATTTCGGCTTGCCGGTGTTCGCTTTTCGGGCTTGTGGCGTATCGGCGACGAAGTCATCGCCGCTGCAGTCGTTCTTGTCACCCCAGATGTGGCGCAGGCCGAGGAAGTGCCCGACCTCGTGCGTCGCC
>DATEQE010000270.1:0-2368 GCA_035272825.1 Actinomycetota bacterium | reverse complement strand
TGGATACCACCACGCAGGGTGGCTACCCTCGCGCGGGCCCCGCCACTCGCTCGCCGACGTCAGCCCTCTGCGGGCGGCGGCGGCGCGGCCGGCGGCATCGGGGGCGCCGGTGGAGGCGCATCGGTCGGTGCTCCCGCCGGCGCCGCGACGGGCGCCGCCGCGGAACCCGCCTCGCCGAACCCCGACGGCGTTCCCCCGCCGCCCTTACGGCTCCGAACCACGAGGAAGACGACGATCAGCAGCAGGAGCACGACGCCCGCGATGATCAGGATCAGCGGCAGGAACGAATCGCTTCCACCCACCACGTCCGCGGCCTCGCCGTTGTCGACGGCGCTGCCGGTCGCCTCGATCTCCAACCGCTCGCCGAACTCCGGCACGTAGGTGACCGTGTTGCCGTCGATCTCTCCACCCGGGGCCTGCAGCACCTCGCCGGGGAAGGTGATCGCGATCTTGATCTCCGCACTCTCGAAGAACTGCGCGCCGCCGGTGCCGCCGAACGGCCCGGTGGCGCCGGACAGACCGCTCGACAGGTCGAGCACGCCGGTCACCACGAACGTGTCCCCCTGGCGTGCGATCTGCAGGGTGTCGCCCGCACCGGCCCCGCTCGTCGCGCCCGAGGCCCCCGTTGCGCCCGAGGCCCCCGCGATCCCGCTCGAGTTGAACTGCTCGATCGGGACGTCCTCGAAGATGAACTGCTGGCCGGCGAACTCGCCGTCGTCGAAGGGCTCCACCGTGACCCCGGGGGCATTGCTCGGGAACGGGGCGTCGCTGCCGAGCAGGTCCTCGACGTTCTGCCCGGTCAGATCGAGCAGCTCCTTCTGGACGCCGAACTCGACGGTCCCGCTCACGGTGTTGTCTGAGTTGATCCCGAGATTCATGTTGAGCTTGATGCACCCCGTCATCAGGAAGACCAGCGCGACGAACGCGCCGATCCGCCCGGCGGTGCGGGCACGTCGAGACATCCTTGGACCCCCTGTCGTCGGCACCTCGGGGAGACTACCTCCGCCGCGCGGGCGGGGCGACGGTCTCACGAGGAGAGGGCGTCCACCACGTGCTCCTCGAGATAGGAGAGGTAGCGGTACAGCTCGTAGGCGCGTTCGGCCTCGGGATCGCCGGCGAAGTCCGCGACCGTCGCCTCCTCGGTGACGGCGAGCCGGACACCGAGCACCAGGCGGACATCGTTCAGTGCGGCGAGCCATGCGAGCAGCTCGTCCTCGGTGAGGTGGTCGGATCGCAGGGTCCGCTCCATGGTGTCGATCGCCGCCAGCCGCTGCTCGAGCAGCTCGTCGTGCGTGATGTCGTGGAACTCGGCGGACGCGTCCTCGTCGTCGGTGAAGGCCTTCGGGTACAGTCGCTGCAGCGCCGGATCGGCGGCATCGCCGTCGACGAGCAGCGCACGCAGCATCTCCGGGATGGCGCCGAGCACCTCGCGCTCCGCCGTCGGGATCCGAAGATCGAACCCGCCTCGGCGCGACCGCTTGACGGGCGCTCCCCGCACGCTCAGCGGTCCTTCTGCATCGTGGCCCAGAGCCCGTGCGCGTGCAGGCGCGACACGTCGAACTCACATCGCTCGCGTGGACCGGTGGAGACGACGGCTCGGCCCTTGTGGTGCACGTCGAGCATCAACCTGGTGGCCTTCTCCCTCGGGTAGCCGAACAGCTTCTGGAACACGTACACCACGTAGGACATCAGGTTGATCGGATCGTTCCAGACGATCACGATCCAGGGCACATCCGGAACGACGTCTTCGTCGCCCACCGGGCGTTCGGTCTCGACCGGGGCGGTCTGTGCCATGCCGTCAGGGTACGCGCACCCATCGCAGATGGGTCCTCGCAGTTCCGCGTCGCGATCGACGATCCGGAATGACCGAGGCCCGGCTCCGAAGACGCGTGGGGGAGAAGCCGGGCCTCGACGCCACCCGCGCCGAAGGCGGGGGCGTTCTACGTCGCGGTCACGACCACCTCGTTCGACCAGACCGATCCGCCCGCGACGGCATCCGACGACTGCTTGATCCTGGTGACCGGCCCCGACGTGGCCGCCGCCGGCGCCGAGAGGTCAGCGCCGGTCCGGCGATCACCCCCACCGCTGCGGCTGGAGCTCTGCGCATCATGCGGTGGCCCTTCGAGTGTTCGAGTCTCCCGAAAGGAATCGGCATCCGGGGCCCCGAGACTTGAAGGTGGATCTGGGCTTCACGTTGCTGGGGAACGCCCGAGGGGCCGTTCGAAGCGTCCGACGAGCGCCACGATGCCGGCAAGCACCAGCGCCGAGAGCCCGATGAACACGGTGCGGAGCAGCCACCACGCCGCCGCGCTGTCCTGCTGGTGCCCTACGCCCAACGGCCACAGGGCGAGCAGCACGATGAAGTGCG
>DATEQE010000269.1:0-13012 GCA_035272825.1 Actinomycetota bacterium | reverse complement strand
ATCCGGCAGCTCCTTCGCGAGCGCATGGGCGGGCAGGTTGCCTACGCGGGAGCGATGAACCGATTCCTGGCGCGTGGGGGCTCGGATCTCTCGACGGGCGCGAGGTACCCCTCTCGGGAGGAGCTGCACGAGCGTGCCGGTCTTCGTTGATACCAACGTCCTTGTCTACTCCCGCGACACGGCAGATGCCGCGAAGCACGCGACCGCGTCGGCGTGGATGCGGCGGCTCTGGGAGACGGGCGATGGCCGGCTGAGCATCCAGGTGCTCCAGGAGTACTACGTCACCACGACGCGGAAGCTCCGGCCCGGCCTGCCGAAAGACGTCGCTCGTGCCGACGTGGACGATCTGGTGGCGTGGCGACCGGTGGTGATCGACGCGGACGGCCTCCAGGTGGCCTGGTCGGTCGAGGACCGGTTCGGGCTCTCGTTCTGGGATTCGCTGATCGTGGCCGCCGCACATGTCGCCGCGTGCGAGGTCCTCCTGACCGAGGATCTCCAGCACGAGGCCGACTTCGACGGCGTCCGGGCGCTCGATCCCTTCCGTTCATCGGTCGACGATGTCCCCTGACCGTCAAGTCATCGACGGTCGCATTGCCAGCCCGGACCGACCTCGGTCGAGCCGCACCGCAAGCACCTGGTGCACCTGCGTCCGGCCGGCCTCGAAGTTCAGCTCCGAGGCCGCCATATGCAGCCGGCGACTGCGAGCGGTCACGCCTCGCCGGCCAGGATCTCCTCGGCCCGGTGGCACGCGACCGTTCGGCCGTCGACCGTCCGCAGCTCCGGCACCTCGATCCGGCACCGATCGATCGCGTATGGGCATCTCGGATGGAACGGGCACCCGGGTGGCGGGTTCGCGGGATCCGGCACCGTCCCGGGCAGCACGATCCGCGACCGCCTGGCCGCGAGGTCGATCTCCGGCACGGCCGAGCGCAGCGCCAGCGTGTACGGGTGGGCCGGCCGCGCGAGGATCGGCTCGGTCGGGCCGTGCTCGACGATCCGGCCGAGGTACAGCACCGCGGTCTCCTCGCAGAGCCGCTCGACCACCGCCAGGTTGTGCGAGATCAGCACGTAGGCGAGCCCGCGTTCGCGCCGGAGCTTGGCGATGAGCTCGAGGATCCGCGCCTGCACCGTGACGTCGAGCGCGCTCGTCGGCTCGTCGAGGACCAGGACCCTCGGCTCGACCGAGAGCGCGCGCGCGATGGCCACGCGTTGGCGCTGGCCGCCCGAGAGCTGGTGCGGGTACCGCCCCGCCATGTCGGGATCGAGGCCGACCTCGGCCAGCAGCGAGGCGATCCGATCGTCGACCTCCGCTCGGGGAACGATGCCATGGGCCCGCAGGGGTTCGGCGATCGTCGAGCCGATCTTCGCGCGCGGGTCGAGCGATGTCGTCGGGTCCTGGAACACGATCTGCACGTCGCGGCGGTACGCGCGAAGTGCGCGGCTCGAGCCCACGACCTCGTCACCATCCAGGCGGATCGCGCCCGAGGCCGCCGAGACGAGCCGCATGAGCGCCCGCGCGATCGTCGTCTTGCCCGAACCGCTCTCGCCGACGAGCGCCAGCCCGTACGGCCCGGCCGGCAGCCGGAACGAGACGCCGTCGACGGCTCGCACCGGGCCGAACTCGACGACGAGGTCCTCGACTTCGAGCAGCGGCACCTCGACCGCCGTCGACGCTCTCATGCCCGCACGCCGATCTTCGGGACCGCCGCCACGAGCCGCTTCGTGTACTCGTCCTCCGGCTCGCCGAGCACGCGCGCCGTCGGCCCCTCCTCGACGATCCGGCCAAGCTGCATGACGGCGACGCGGTCGCAGAGCTCGGCGATCACGGCGAGGTCGTGGCTGATGAACAGGACGCTCATGCCGCGCTCCTCGCGCACGCGACGCAGGAGGTCGAGGATCTCGGCCTGGACCGTGACGTCGAGCGCGCTCGTCGGCTCGTCGGCGAGCAGCACCTCGGAGCGCAGCGCGAGCGCCATCGCGATCGCGATCCGCTGCGCCTGGCCGCCCGAGAGCTCGTGCGGATACCGCTGGAGCAGGTCGACGGAGAGGAGCACCTCGCGGAACGCGTTCGACGCGCGCTCGGACGCCTCGCGCTTGCGGACGCCGTGCAGCCGGAGCGTCCGCTCGAAGAGCTCGCCCACCTGGAGCAGCGGGTCGAGCGATGACACGGGACTCTGGAAGATCATCGAGATGCGGCTCCCGCGGATCTCGCGCAGCCGGCTCTCGGCCGCGCCGACGAGCTCCTCGTCGTCGAGGCGGACGCTTCCCTCGACCCGCGCGCCGAGCGTCGACGCCAGGCCGAGCACGGCCAGCGCCGTGATCGACTTGCCCGAGCCGCTCTCGCCGGCCAGGCCGAGGATCTCACCGGTGGCGAGCTCGAGACGGTCGAGGTCGACGACCCTGCGGGGGCCGAACGCGATCCGCAGATCCTGCAGCGAGAGCTTCGCCCCAGTCATCGTGCCGGTCATCGCGTCGTCAGCACCCTTCTGGGGTCGAGCACGTCGCGGAGGCCGTCGCCGAGCAGGTTGAACGCCGCCGCCGTCAGGAAGATCGCGGCGCCCGGGAAGGTGACCAGCCACCACTGCGTCGTGAAGAACGCCTGGCCCTGGCTCACCATGAGCCCCCAGTCCGGCGTGGGGTCCTGCGCGCCGAGGCCGAGGAACGACAGCGCCGACGCCGTGAGGATCACGCCGCCTACGTCGAGCGAGACCTGCACGATGATCGGGGTGATCGAGTTCGGCAGGATGTGCCGGAGCAAGATCGTGCGGTGGGGGATGCCCGTCGCCTTCGCGCTCTCGACGAACGGCCGTCCGGTCACCGAGGCGGCCTGGCCTCGGACGATCCGCGTGTACCACGGCCACCACGTGACCGAGATCGCGATGACCGTGTTCGTGATCGAGGGCTTCATGACCGCCGCGAACGCGAGCGCGAGCAGGAGAGCCGGGAACGCCAGGAAGACGTCGGTGACGCGCGAGATCACCTCGTCGATCCAGCCTCCGAAGTACCCGGCGGCGATCCCGAGGGGCACGCCGATGAGCACCGAGATCGCCAGCACGAGCACGGCGATGACGGGCGAGATGCGGGCGCCGTAGACCACGCGCGAGAACACGTCCCGCCCCACCTGGTCCGTCCCGAAGTAGTGCTGGGCGGAGGGCGGCTCGAGCGTCTGGAGCGGATGCACGGCGCTCCCGGCGTCCTCCGGGTACGTCGCGATGAGCGGCGCGAGCACGGCCACGAGGAAGATCGCGAGGCACATCGCGGCGCCCACCGCGACGAGCGGGTTCCGCCGGATCACCCCGGGCACGCTGCGAAGGCGGCCGGGTGGCGCGAGCACCTCCTCGCGTGACTCGACGTCCGGGTAGCTCGGGACCCTCGACATCAGCTCACCCGGATCCTGGGGTCGATGACGGCCTGGACGATGTCGACGAGCAGGTTGCCGATGACGTACACGACCGCGACGAACAGCGTGACGCCCAGGATCGCCGGCGTGTCGAGCGCGCCGATCGCGTCGGCCGCGTAGCTGCCGAGCCCCGGCCGGTTGAAGATCGCCTCGACGAGGAACGTGTTGACGAGCGCGTACGCGAACACGAGCGCGAGCAGCGCGACGACCGGGCTCCACGCATGCCGCAGCGCGAACCGCCCGAACACGCTCCGCTCGGGGAAGCCGAGCGCCCGCACCATCCGCACGTGGTCCTCGCCGATCGTGTCCAGCACCGAGGCGCGCACCATCCGCGTGATGACGCCGGCGGGGTAGGCCGCGATCACGATCGCGGGCAGGATGATGTGCTGGAGCGAGCTTCCGAACACGGCCCAGTTGCCGGTTAGCAGGGCATCGACGATCGGCATGTTCGTGATGCTGTGGAGCGGGCTCGTGTAGTCGAGGTTCGGGTCGTACGTGCCCGCCACCGGCAGCAGGTGCAGCCACTGGAAGAACACGAGCTGGAGCACGATCGCCAGCCAGAACGAGGGCATCGAGACGCCGACGACCGCCACCAGGCGCGATCCCACGTCCGGGATCTTCCCCTTCCACCGCGCGGCGACCAGGCCGAGCGGGATCCCGACGGCCAGCGCCAGCAGCGTCGCGAATGTGACGAGCTCGATCGAGGCGGGGGCGCGGCGCCCGATGTCGTCGAGCACGGGCCGCCGAGTTCGAAGCGAGACGCCCCAGTCGCCGCTGGCGATCCCGCCGACGTACTCGGCGATCTGGACGGGGATCGGGCGGTCCAAGCCCAGCTCCTCACGGGCCTTCTCGATCTGCTCGGGGCGCGCTCGAGGGCCGGCCCACGTGGCCGCGGGATCGCCGGGCACGACGCGCGCGACGACGAACGTGAGCACGACCACGCCGAGGACGACCAGCGCGGCGAGCGCCAGCCGCCGGACGACGAACCGCGTCACGCGGCGGGCGTCAGCTCGTAGCCGAAGACCACGTTCGGGTAGGCCGGGTTGTCCACGAAGCCGTCGATCGAGCTGAGCATCGCGCGCTGGTACACCTGCGTGTACAGCGGGATCGCCGGCGCGTCGTCGAACAGGGTCCGCTGCATGTTCCCGTACATCTGGGTCGCCTGGTCACGGTTTGTGGCCGTGACGACCGAGGCCTGGTCGATGTCCGCGTCAAGGCTCGGATTCGAGTAGTACGCCAGGTTGAAGAACGGCGCCTTCTCGGTGCGGAACAGGTTGTAGAACCAGGACACCGGATCCGGATAGTCCGGCCACCAGTAGAAGATGAAGATGTCCTGCCGGTCGGCGGGGTTCGCGGACTTGCCCTGGTCCCACTGGGTCTGCCATTGCAGGCCGCGCACGTCCAGGTTGACGTTGAGGTCGGCCAGGTTCGACTTCATGAGGGTCGAGACGAGCTCCTCGTCGGCGTCACCCTTCAGGTAGGTGAGCGAGAGGTCGATCGGGTCGCCGCTCGGGCCGAACCCCGCCTGCTCGAGCATCGTCCGCGCCTCGTCCACGTTCTGCTGGTACTCGAGCCCGTCGGTGTGGCCCCACAGGCCCGGCGGCACCACGCCCGAGAGCGGGTCCGCCGCACCCTCGAGGGCGGCGATCATCCCGTTGTAATCGATCGCCTTCGTCACCGCGTCGCGGACCTGCGGGTCGGCGAGGGGACCGTCGGCGGTGTTCAGCATGCCGAGCAGCGTCTGCCACGACGGCGCGCTCTCGGTCTTGAAGCCGTCCTGCCCCTCGAACGAGGCCCACAGCTGCGGGCTCATCCGCTGGACCATCGAGACCTCGCCCGCGCGCAGGAGCTGGGCGGCGGTGTTCGCCTCCGGCGTGACCCGGAAGACGTAGCGCTCGTAGTGATCGGCGTCGTCCCACCCGCCCCAGTAGTCGGGATAGGCCTCCAGGCGCAGCTCGATCTCGTCGCCCGGGTTGTACTCGGAGACCATGTAGGGGCCGGTGCCGGCGTCGTGGGCGTCGGCGAACCAGTCGCCGAGGTCCTGACCGCCGCTGGCCGTGGTGTCGTAGATGTACGCCGAGTACGTGCCGGACGACACGAGGTCGAGCGGCGAGGGATACGACAGGTGGAACACAAGGGTCGTGTCGTCGGGCGCGTCGATCTTCTTCACCGCGCCCCAGATGTAGGCGGCACCTTCTCCGATCTCCATCGTGCGTTCGATCGCGGCCTTCGCGGCGTCGGCGGTCAGCGGGTTGCCCGTGTGGAACGTCACGCCCGGCCGGAGGGTGAAGGTCCACGTGAGGCCGTCCTTCGACGACTCCCACGACTCGGCCAGGAGCGGATCGACCTCCTGCGTCGCGGCGTTGTAGCGCGTGAGCGTCTCGTAGACGTTGTGGAGGGCAATGACCTCGTTCGAGTAGCCGGTCGCCGGGTCCCACCCGATCATGACCTCGGAGGTGACCGAGTAGGTGAAGGTGTCGGGCTCCGCGTTCGTGCCGCCTCCGGTGGTGCCCCCTCCGCCTTCGTCCCCCGTGCAGGCGGCCGCGGCGACGCCGAACGCGGCCAGCACCACCACCCATCGGATCCGGGCAAATGCCATGGTCTCCCTCCCTGTTCGTTTGGTTGGGTCAACCCCAGGCCAGCGGGCCGCCGGCTTTGACCCTTATACGTACAGCAGGATCGGTCAGGTATGCCAGGGGCACCTCGTCGATCTCGACGACCTCGACGGTCTCGCGGGCGGCTCCGGCCGAGACCGCCCGCTCGATCGCCTCCTCCGACGCCTCGGCCACGGCCGCCTCACGGCCTCCCGCGCCCAGGTGGAAGACCCGGTCGACCTCGCCGCTCACCGAGGCGATCGCGGCCCCGATCGCGTTCGCCACGTCCGAGTGGTCCGGACGGAGGACCTCGCTGGTCCCCGGCAGGTCCTCGGGCACGAGCGGCGCGCCGCCGCCGACCGCGACGAGCGTCACCGGCTCGCGCGACGTCTTCACCCGATCGATCGCGTCGGCGAGCATGGCGTCGGAGCGAGCGATCGCGGACGCCAGGAGCGCGGTGTCTGCGAGCCGCGCCGGGTCGCCGAGCGCGAACCTTTGCGCGTGGACGCCCGCGTCCGTGAGCGTCGGCGTCGAACCCCCGAACACGAGCGCCTCCTGACCGATCCGGTAGCCGACGCTCTCGGGGCCGAGCGCGTCCTCGGCCACGATCGTTCCGCCGCCGAGCGCGATCGTGACGAGATCCGGCATCCGGAAGTTCGTGCGGATCCCGCCGATCTCGACGCCGAACGACGACTCGCGCGGGAAGCCCCGAACGAGCACTCCCACGTCCGTCGATGTCCCCCCGACGTCGACCACGAGGGCGTCGGTCCGGCCTGTGAGGTACGCCCCGCCTCGGATGCTGTTCGCCGGGCCGCTGCCGATCGTCAGCACGGGGAAGCGGATCGCGAACCCCAGGTCCATGAGCGTGCCGTCGTTCTGCGCGAAGAACGTCACCGGCCGCAGGCCGTTGCGCTCGAGCGCCCCGGCGATCGCGCTCGTCACGCCGCGCGCGACGTCGATGAGCGAGGCGTTCAGGACCGTGGCGTTCTCGCGCTCGAGCAGGCCGAGCGAGCCGATCTGAGAGCTGAGCGAGACCGGCAGGTCGCCGAGCTCCTTGCGGACGATCTCCTCGGCGGCGCGCTCGTGTTCGTCGGAGACCGGCGCGAAGACGCTCGCGATCGCGATCGCATCGGCACGGCCGGCCACCTCGGCGGCGAACCGCGCGATCGCGTCGTGGTCGAGCGGCGAGAGCTCCCGCCCGTCGAACTCGATCCCGCCGTGCACGATCCGCTCGCCGGCCGAGACGGCCTCGCGCAGGTCGGCCGGCCAGCCGAACAGCGGCCTGATCGCCTCCGTGGCCGGTCCGCCCAGGCGGAGCACGCCGACGCGACGGAGACCACGGCGCTCGAGGACCGCGTTCGTCGCGTGCGTCGTGCCGAACATCGCGTGCGTGATCCGGCCCCGGTCGACCTGCTCGACGACGCCGCCGACCGCGCCCTCGATCCCATCCGTGACGTCGGACGTCGTCGGCACCTTCGCCTTCGCGAGGAGGCGGTCCTCGGCGTCGAGCACGACCGCGTCGGTGTTCGTGCCGCCGACGTCGACGCCCAGCCGCAGGTCAGGCGAGGGCATGCAGGTCCTCCACCGGCGCGTAGTCGACGTCGTAGCCGAAGTGCCTCGGCCCAGCGAGCTCGAGGCCGCGCGCCGTTCGCCAGATCGGATCGCACGGGAAGGCGATCACGGTGACGCGCTGGCCGTAGCGGAGTCGCTCGGTCGAGATCGCGTTCGCGGACTGCGAGTCCAGCACCGTGATGATGTCGGGGACCATCGCGAGCGCCCGGTCGCCCTCGAGCGCAACGAGGTTCTCGTTCTGGATCTCGAGCCGGAGCGTACGTCCCGCGTCGGCGTCGAGGCCTTCGATCGTCGCCGAGCCGCGGACGAACCCCGCCGTCGTGCGCCGTTCGACGTCGACGATCTTGCCCACGATGAGGCGGGCCGCGTGGATCTCGCGTGCGAGGGCTTCGACCGGGTCGTGCTCGGCCTCGGCCACGACCGTGCCGAGCCGGATGGCGAGCGACACGGCGTGGTTCACGACCGCGCCGGCCTTCGCCTGCTCGACGGTCAGCTGGTACTCGCTCGACCACGACATGCCGCCGAACTCGACGGCCGCCGCCCGCTCCATCCGCTCCATCCAGTCGCCGTCGGTGGCTCGGAAGACAATGACGTTCCCGCGCTCGTCGGTCATGACGGCCGGGTTCGGCGAGATGCCGGCGATCTCCATCGTGACCTGCGGGATCTCGGGGAAGGCCCGGCCCATCCCGTCGGCGTCGACGACCGGAAGCCCGAGCCTTGCGGCCCACACCACCGGGATGACGCCGTTCGAGCCGCCGATCTCGGCCGACATCAGCGCGACGACCGGTCGGTTCCACAGGGTCTCGACCATGTCGCGCAGGCGCCCCCCTTCGTCGCCGCTCTCGATCTTCTCGATCGAGACGGTGGGTGCGCCCACGCCTCCGCAGGGCATGAGGAGGCTCTGGTCGTCAAGCTCGTCGAGGTCCACGAGCGGCACGGGTCCGAAGTCCTCGATCGCCTGGAGCGAGGCGAGGAGTCCGATCTCCGTGTCGCCGCCGCCGCCCGCGCCCAGGATCGCGCACCCGCGTGCGAGCGCCGGCAACGTCGAGGCGTCGAGCTGCATTGCGCGGATGCTACTCAGGAGCTGTCGAGGCCGTACACCTCGCGAGCCTCGCGTTCGGTCACGATGCCGTCCTCGAGGTCTTGGAGTACGAGATCTCGCTCCCGTTCGAGCGGGTCGCCGGCGCCGCCGCCGGTCCCGGTGACCAGGCGGACGAGATCGCCGGCTCGGAGCGGGTAGCGCGCGACCTTGCCGAACCGTTCGCGCGTGCCGTCCACACGGACGACCTCGACGAAGTTCGGCGAGCCGTCGTGGCCGCCGTCGACGCCCCAGGGGGGATACCTGTTGCGGCCGAATCCGACCGTCAGGCTTCCGTCCGTCAGCATCCGGTACTCGCGCACCAGGCCGCGGCCGCCGCGGCGCCGGCCGGCGCCCGCCTCGACCACGTCGAATCCGAACCGCTCGACCCGGATCCCGTAGCGCTGCTCGCACACCTCGGCCGGGATGACGTACGTCTCACCGTCACCGACCGAGACCAGGCCGTGCTCGCCGTCTTTCAGCACGCTCGCGCCCCAGCCACCGGCCTGCGGCTCGACGAGCAGCGTGGGTTCGCCGGTGTCCGGGTGGGTGCACGCGATCGCCGTGGCGCAGACCGAGACGAAGCTGCCCGCGGTGAGGACCTCGGGCATCGCCGGCGCCAGCGCCTTCCACAGGAGGTCGGTCGCGGCCTCGGTCGCCTCGAAGTAGAGCGCGACGGGCGCCGGTCGTTCGGCGGTGAAGATCGTGCCGGGCGGGCAGATCACCTCGAAGGGCCTGAACCACGCGTCCGAGCCGGGTTCATTCGGATCCGTGATCGCCTTGAACACCGTTCGAATGCCGGAGACCAGGCCGCTCCGCGTGCAGTTCACCGGTCCGGGCACCTGCGGATGGGTGCCCGTGAAGTCGGCCACGACGCGCTCGCCGTCGATCTCGACGCGCACGCGGATCGGGAACGGCCCGTTGCCGAGGCCGTCCTCGTCGATGAAGTCCTCGGCCTCGAACACGCCGCGCGGCAGACGCGAGACGGCGGCGCGGGCGAGCGCCTCGCTTCGCTCGTGCGCGGCCCGCATCGCGGCCGTGATGTCCTCGACGCCGTAGCGGGCGCAGAGCTCGAGCATCCGGCGTTCGGCGACCTCGAGGCAGGCCGCGAACGCGGTGAGGTCGCCGACCGTCATGTCGGGCAGGCGGCTGTTCGCTCCGATCATCGCCACGAGGTCGCGGTCGAGCTCCCCGCGTCGAACCACTCGGACGAACGGCAGCTGCAGTCCCTCCTGGAAGATCTCGACCGAGTCCGCGGTCCACGAGCCGGGGTCCTTCCCGCCGACTTCGGTCCAGTGGCCCTTGGCCGCCGCGAACGCGACGAGCTCGCCGTCCACGAAGATCGGCCGGACCATCGCGACGTCGGACAGGTGGCCGCCGCCCCCTGCGTAGGGGTCGTTCGTCGCGACCACGTCGCCCGGCGCGAGATCCGGAATCCGAACGAGCGTGTCGCGCGTGGCCTCGCCGAGCGGGCCGAGGAACCCGGCGATGCCGTTGCCCTGCGAGACGAGCTCGCCGGCCGCGTCGGTGAGGCCGACGGCGAAGTCGAGGACCTCGTAGATGACCGGACTCTGCGAGGTTCGCTTGAGGGACTCGAACATCTCGTCGGTCACCGCGAAGAACGCTTCGCGCAGGACGTCCGTCGTGAACCGGTCGCTCACGCGTCCTCCTCGATCACGAGGTTCGAGAGCTCGTCCACGGTCACCGACTGCCCCGGCAGGACGAGCACGGTGGTCGCAGGCTCCTCGACGATGCAGGGGCCGGCGAGGCGATCGCCGTGGTGCAGGGTTCTGCGCTCGACGACCGACGCTCGCTGCACGCCGCCGTGCTCGTCGAGGTCGACGTCCCGTGGCCGGAGCTCGAGAGGCGGCGTGGCCGCGGTCGACCACTCGACCGGTTCGTCGCGGGCCGCCGAGACGCTCACGCGCGCCTCGACGATCTCGACCGCGGTCGGGAGGCGGAACGCATACGTCTCCTCGGAGGCCGCGTCGAACCGCTCTCGCAGGCGCTCGAGCAGATCGTCGTCGATCGGGTCGTCGCCGAGCGGCACCTCGAGCGTGTGCTCCTGGCCGACGTACCGCAGGCGGGCGGAGCGCTCGGCCCGACGCTCCCCGGCCTCGCGTTCGAGCTCGGCGGCCGCCTCCGCCTCGAGCGCGTCGAACAGCGGCCCGATCGTCGCCGGGTCGAGCGGTCCGACGTGCGTTCGAACGGCGTCCGCGCGGAGGTCGCCGAGCAGCATCCCGAGCGCGGAGAAGTGACCGGGCGCCGGCGGGATCACCGTTCGGGCGACCCCGAGCTCTCGCGCGAGCAGCGCTGCGTGGAGCGGTCCGGCCCCGCCGAACGCCACGAACGTGAAGTCGCGCGGGTCGTGACCGCGGCGCAGCGTGACGAGCCGGAGCGCGTGGGACATCTGCGCGACGAGGTAGCGAAGGACGCCGCGGGCCGCCGTCGCCACGTCCACGCCCATCCGCTCGCCCAGCCGCGACAGGCTCCGATGCGCCGCGTCGACGTCGATCGACATCGCGCCGCCGAGGAAGTACTCGGGGTCGAGACGTCCGGCGACGAGGTTCGCGTCGGTGAGCGTGGGCTCCTCGCCGCCTCGGCCGTAGCACGCCGGGCCGGGTTCGGCGCCCGCGCTCCGGGGACCGACGTGGAGGCCACCGACATCGTCCACCCACGCGATCGAGCCGCCGCCGGCTCCGATCTCGACGATCTCGACGACCGGTGCCTGGATCGGGTAGCCGGCGCTCGCCGGGGTCCGCTCGACGTGATGCAGGGTCTCGATCGTCACGCGTCCGCCACGGACCGCCGACGTCTTGGCCGTCGTGCCGCCGATGTCCAGGGTCAGCACATCCTGGACGCCGAGCCGCCGGCCGAGCTCGGCTGCGGCGGTCACCCCGGCGACCGGGCCGGACTCGAGCAGCGTGATCGGCGCCTCGGCCGCGCGTTCGAACGACGAGACCCCGCCGCTCGACCGCATCGCGTACATGGGTGCCGCGACGCCGGCGCCCCGAAGCCCCGAGCGAAGAGCGTCCAGATACGTGGCGACCGTCGGCTTCACGTAGGCCGACATCACGGCCGTGCTCGTCCGCTCGAACTCACGCCACTGCGCGCTCACCTGATGCGAGGCGACGATCTCGATGTCGCGCAGGAACTTCGAGAGGAGCTCGGCGGCCCGGCGCTCGTGCTCGGGGTTCATCCAGGCGTGGAGGAAGCACACCGCGACCGCGTCGACTTCGGCGTCGCGCAGTCGTTGGGCGAGGGATTCCACGCGTGCTTCGTCCAGAGGCACGAGGATGGCGCCGGTGTGCGAGATGCGCTCGCGCACCTCGAACCGCAGCCGTCGGGGCACGAACGGTGCCGGCTTGCGGTACGAGAGGTTGTACAGGTCCGGTCGGTTCGCGCGGCCGATCTCGAGCACGTCGCGAAAGCCCTCGGTGGTCACGAGTGCCGTCCGCGCGCCGCGGCGTTCGGTCACGGCGTTGATCACGACGGTGCTGCCGTGGACGAACGCCGTCACATCGGCCGGCCGAACTCCGGAGCCTTCGAGGGCCGACAGCACGCCCCGCTGAAGGCGTGACGGCGTCGTGGCGACCTTCGAGAGGATCAGCGAGCCGTCCCGTCGGTCGACCGCGGCCAGATCGGTGAACGTGCCGCCGATGTCGATAGCGAGCGCGAGAGGCGCGCGGTGGTCGCTCATCACGTCTTTCTACCGCGTGGAGCCATGCACGTTCGACTCAGGTACCTTCAGAAGTCGTCCACGGGATCTCGGCGTGGCAGGGCGTGGCAGAAGGAGAAGGTCTGCTTCTCCAACTGGCTGGCGATGGTCGGCTGCCAGAAACCTGATCCAGCGCTCCGCCGTCACCATGTTCCTCCGTCGAAGGCCCGATCTCGAAATCGGAAGGCCCGATCTCGAAATCGGTATCGGCCGCGTCCGGGATTCAGCATCCTCCATGAGAGCCGCCTGGCCTGGTGGCGGTTCGAACTTGCGCGTCAGCCGAACCTCAGGCGGCGGTTGCCGGCTCGATGTTGTGGTTGCTCTGGAAGACGTTCTCCGGGTCGTACCGACGCTTGACGTCGGCCAGTCGCTGGTAGTTGGGTCCGTAGGCCGATCGGATCGCGTCGTCGTCGTCGTCGTCGAGGTAGCTCAGCCATCGACGGTCTGCCAGATGGGGACGGATCGCCGCGAACGCCTCGCGGGTCCACGCGACATTCGCCGCGGTGGCCTCGGGGTCCATCCAGACGGATGTCATGAACATGTTGTGTCCCGGCTCCCGATGCGGCACCGCGGTGTCGGTGGCGCCCACGCGTGTGACCGCGCCGTGGAAGTGTTCGATCCCGATCGCCGTCATCGTCGAGGGCGTCGTC
>DATEQE010000268.1:0-2474 GCA_035272825.1 Actinomycetota bacterium | reverse complement strand
TGCAGCCCGAGCCCGACCGGGAGGCGATGGGGTTCCGCGCGTGGGCCCGGCCCCTGGGCCTGTCGGACTGGTGCGGCGGGGCCGGCTGGTTCACGTACGAGCGGACCTTCACGCGGTGGGCCGAGGCCAACGGCTACCGCGTCGACGTCGCGATCTCGCAGGACCTCGACGAGCACCCCGCCATCCTCGAAGGCCCGCGGCTCGTCCTCGGCGTCGGCCACGACGAGTACTGGTCGTGGGGCATGCGCGACGCGCTCGATGCCTTCGTCGAGCGGGGGGGCAACGCGGCGATCCTGTCGGGGAACACGTCGTTCTGGCAGATCCGGTTGGACCCCGGCCATCGGGGGATGATCGGCTACAAGTACCGAGCGGACGAGGACCCGGTCCTGGGCACGGCGGACGAACGGCTCCTGACGGGCTGCTGGTCCGACCGCCGCATCGGCCGTCCCGAGACCTCGACGATCGGCCTCACCTTCACGCGGGGCGGGTACTCGCGGTACGGGCTCGGGGCTCCGGAGAGCTCGGGCGCGTACACGGTGCACCGCCCCGAGCATTGGGCGTTCGAGGGGACCGGGCTGGAGGCGGGACGGGAGTTCGGCGGCGCGGACGCGATCGTCGCGTACGAGTGCGACGGCTGTGCATTCGAGACCGGACCCAATGGTCTCCCGGTCACGACCGGCGTCGACGGGATCCCGGCGGGTCTCGAGATCCTCGCGACCGCTCCGGCCCACCTGTGGGCCCAGCACGAACAGCCCACGCGCTACGCGCACGAGCCCGGCGACCTCGAGCAGTGCTCGAACGCGGTCTTCGGCGACGCGAGCCCGGAGCACCTCGCGGAGCTCGGCGACGGTCATGCCGTGATGGCGACGTTCGAACGCACCGGGGGCGGCACGGTCGTGAACGTCGGCGTCACCGACTGGGTGCTGGGGCTCGGCGACCCGGTGGTCGATCGCATCACGCGCAACGTGCTCGACCGCCTCTCGCGCTGACGCTCGGAGCCGGTCGATACGATGCTCGGATGCGGTGGGTCGAGTTCGAGCGGGCGTGCCCCGAGATCGGGAAGCTGGCTCGCGTGCGGTTCGAACGCGATCAGCTCGTCATGCTCGGCACGATCCGCCGCGACGGCTCCCCGCGCGTGAGCCCGTGCGAGTGCGACTTCGGCGCGGGCCGGCTGTTCGTCTCGATGATGTGGCGGTCGAGGAAGGCGCTCGACCTGCTCCGCGATCCGCGGATCGTGGTCCACAGCGTGACGACGAACAAGGACGGTACCGACGGCGACGTGAAGATCTACGGCCGCTCCGTGGACGAACTGGACCCCGACGTCCGCGCCGCCTTCCGCGAGGCGATTCGGCGACGGATCGACTGGGCACCGGACGAACCCGGGTACCACTGCTTCTCGGTGGACGTGCTCTCGGCGGGGTATGCGCGATTCGGCGGCCAGGCGGAGGCAGTGGCGTGGGACGAGGAACGCGGGCTGCGGCGCCTTCCCCCGCCCGGTTAGCTCAGCCGACCTTCCGCAGCGGGGCGTAGGCGACCAGGAGCCGCTTCTCCCCCGCCTCCTCGAACCGGACCGTCGCCTCGGCGTCCGAACCGGAGCCGCTCACGGTGAGGACGACGCCCTCGCCCCACTTGTCGTGCTGGACGGTGTCGCCCGCCGAGATCTGGGGGATCTCGCGCCGGCCCTCGACCGCCGCGCGGATGGGTGAGACCGAGGAGTCCTCGGCTACGACGAGATCGCCTTCCTCGAGGGCCCGGACGAGCTCGCTCGGGATCTCACCGAGGAACCGAGACGGCGGGCTGTAGGACGTTGAGCCGAACAGCGTCCTGCTCCAGGCGAACGTCAGGTACAGACGCTCGCGGGCGCGCGTCACCCCCACGTACATCAGGCGCCGCTCCTCCTCGAGCTGGGCCGGATCGCCCATCGAGCGGTAGTGCGGGAACACGCCGTCCTCCAGGCCGATGATGAAGACCACGGGGAACTCGAGACCCTTCGCGTTGTGGAGCGTCATGAGCGTGACGCTCCCCGACTCCTCGTCGTACTCGTCCTGCTCGGACACGAGCGACACCTGCTCGAGGAACTCGGCGAGGCTCCCCTCGGGCGAGCGCTGCTCGAACTCGGCCGCCACGCCCCCGAGCTCGCGGAGGTTCTCGATCCGGCCCTCCGCCTCGACGGTGCGTTCGGCCTCCAGCTCGAGGAGGTACCCGGACTCGGTGGCCGCGGCCTCCACCATCCGCTGGGGGCCCGCACCGGAGTCGTACGCCTCCTGGAGGCGCTGCATCACGCCGACGAACCCGGCGATGGCGCCCCTGGCCCGAGTCCCGAGCTCGGGGAGCTCGTCGGCCCGCCGGGTGGCCTCCAGGAAGGCGACCTGCTCGATCGCCGCGAAGCCCTCCAGAGCCGCCACGGTCGCGTCGCCGATGCCGCGCTTGGGCGTGTTCACGACCCGCCGCGCGCTGACGACGTCCTGCGGGTT
>DATEQE010000267.1:0-12290 GCA_035272825.1 Actinomycetota bacterium | reverse complement strand
GGACGAGAAGCCCCAGATGCCGGCGCCCAAGCTCACCGACCGTGAGATGGAGGTGCTGCGGCTCGTCGCCCAGGGGCTGAACAACCGGGACATCGCCGGGAAGCTGTTCATCTCCGAGAACACCGTGAAGAACCACATCCGCAACATCCTGGAGAAGCTCCACCTCCACTCGCGCATGGAAGCGGTCGTCTACGCCGTGCGCGAGAAGATGATCGAGATCAACTGAGCGCCGGTCGTCGAGGCCTCGGCGGCACCGCGTGAGGGCTGCGGCCGGCTGAGGCGCCTGGTGGACCGGTCAGGTTCGAGGCCTCCGGTACCATAGGGGTTCCAACCCCCCCCCATACCGAGGCGAAGCATGGTCATCGAGAAGCTCGGGCAGTTCGGCGAAGGCCGCAAGAAGAAGCAGCTCGGACAGACCGCCCGGCTGGTCAACACGTACGAGCCCGAGGTCGAGGACCTGTCCGACGCCGAGCTCGTGGCCAAGACGACCGAGTTCCGCGAGCGGCTGGAGTCGGGCGAGACCCTCGACGACCTGCTGCCGGAGGCGTTCGCATGCGTCCGGGAGGCCGCGAGGCGGACGATCGGGCAGCGGCACTTCGACGTCCAGGTGATGGGCGCGATCGCGCTGCACCAGGGCAACATCGCCGAGATGAAGACCGGTGAGGGCAAGACCCTGACCTCGACCATGGCGGCGTACCTGAACTCCCTCGCCGACGACGTGCACGTCGTCACGGTCAACGACTACCTGGCCAAGCGCGACTCGGAGTGGATGGGCCCGATCTACCGGGCGCTCGGCGTCTCGGTGGGGCTGATCCAGTCCCAGATGTCGCCGTCCGAACGCCGCCCGGCGTATGCGGCCGACATCACGTACGGGACCAACAACGAGTTCGGGTTCGACTACCTGCGCGACAACATGGCGATGCGCCCGGAGGACATGGTGCAGCGTGGCCACGCGTACGCGATCGTGGACGAGGTCGACTCGATCCTGATCGACGAGGCTCGGACCCCGCTGATCATCAGCGGCATGGTGGCCGACAGCGCGAAGTGGTACCAGACGTTCGCGCGACTCGCGCCCCGGCTGAGGCGGGACGACGACTACGAGGTCGACGAGGCCAAGAAGACGATCGCCGTGACCGAGGCCGGCGTCGCGAAGGTGGAGGAGGCCCTCGGCCTCGACAACCTGTACGAACACGTGCACACGCCGCTCGTGCACCACCTCCAAAACGCCCTGCGCGCGAAGGAGCACTACCACCGCGATGTCGAGTACATCGTGACGGGTGGCGAGGTAAAGATCGTCGACGAGTTCACGGGTCGCGTGCTCGAGGGCCGGCGCTACTCGGAGGGGCTCCACCAGGCGATCGAAGCGAAGGAGGGCGTTCGGATCAAGGAGGAGAACCAGACCCTCGCGACGATCACGATCCAGAACTACTTCAAGATGTACGAGAAGCTCGCGGGCATGACCGGTACGGCGAAGACACAGCTCGCCGAGTTCCAGTCGGTCTACGACCTCGACGTCGCCGAGATCCCAACCAACCGGGAGATGATCCGCGGCGACCAGCAGGACCTGATCTACAAGACCGAGGACGCGAAGTGGAACGCGGTCATCCAGGACATCGCGGAGCGCCACGAACAGGGCCAGCCGATCCTCGTCGGCACGGTCTCGATCGAGAAGTCGGAGAAGCTCTCGACGCTCCTGAACCGCCGCGGCATCCAGCATCATGTCCTCAACGCGAAGAACCACGAGAAGGAGGCGATGATCGTCGCTCAGGCAGGCCGCCTCGGCGGCGTCACGGTCGCGACGAACATGGCCGGCCGAGGCGTCGACATCCTGCTGGGCGGCAACCCCGAATACCTCGGCCGCCAGGAGATGGCGGCCCGGGAGTGGGACAACGACCGCTACCTCCTGTTCGAGATGGAGTCCGAGGAGCGGGTCGAGTACGAGGCGGAGTACGAGCCGATCTTCCGCAAGCTCAAGCAGCAGACCGACGCCGAGCACGACGAGGTCGTCGCGGTCGGCGGGCTCTACGTCCTGGGCACCGAGCGGCACGAGTCGAGACGCATCGACAACCAGCTGCGGGGTCGTGCCGGGCGACAGGGCGACCCGGGGGGATCGTTGTTCTACCTCTCGCTCGAGGACGACCTGATGCGGATGTTCGCCTCGGAGCGCATCGGCTCGATCATGGAGCGGTTGAAATGGCCGGAGGATGAGGCAATCACGGCCAAGATGGTCACCAAGGCGGTCGAGAGCGCGCAGCGACAGATCGAGGAGCTGAACTTCGAGCGACGCAAGAACGTCCTGAAGTACGACGACGTCATGAACACCCAGCGCCACGTGATCTACGAGGAACGCGCGAAGTTGCTCTCGGGCGAGGACTTCAAGGACCAGGCGATCCGGATGGTCGAGGATGTCGTCCGCCGGACCGTCCAACGGCTTGCGCCGGAGGAGGTCTTCAACGAGGAATGGGATCACGAGCTCGTGCTGACCGGCATCACCGAGGTGTTCCCCACCACGATCTCGGGCGACGACCTGGAGGAGATGATCAGCTCGGCCGAGCTCGAGGAACGCGCCGTCGAGGACGCGCTCGAGCGCTACGAGGAGAAGGAGCAGGCGCTCGGTTCGCAGACGATGCGCGAGCTCGAGCGACTCGTCCTGCTGAACATCACGGACACGAAGTGGCGCGAGCATCTGTACGAGATGGACTACTTGCAGGAGGGCATCCACCTTCGGGCGTACGCCCAGAAGGACCCGCTCACCGAGTATCGGCGGGAGGCGTACCTGATGTTCGAGGAGCTTACGGAGTCGATCCAGGACGACTTCGTCCGGTACATCTATCGCGTCGAGCTCGTCCGCCAGGACGAACCCGGTCGTCCTCGGCCGCAGCGGGTGCAGACCACGCACGGCGACGAGGGCCAGGGCGAGGGCGGCGGGTCGCAGGCCAAGAGCGGGAAGGTGCCGCGGAACGCGCCCTGCCCGTGCGGGAGCGGCAAGAAGTACAAGAAGTGCCACGGCGCGGTGGCGTAGCGAGGAGCGTCCGAGCAGGAAGGAGGCCGGCCCTGAGGCCGGCCTCCTTCTGGCGCGGAGAGGGGGTTAGCTCAGCCGCACTGTCCGCAGACGTGTCCGTTCACCATGATCGCCTCGTCCTGAGCGGTTCTGCCGACGAACTTCGGCACGATCCCACCGACGAACACGCCGGTCATCTCGCTCGGGGTGTTCCCGGCCGTCCCCACCCCGGACGATCCCTTCGCCGCCCCGACCGCCCGCTTGGGCAGGTGAGGAGCGAGGCGGACGCCGCCGATGTCTGCGGCGGCTGTCGCAGCACGGAGCTCGCTCGGCGTGTTGGCCGCGGTCCCGCCCACGAACGTCTGCGCGGTCCCGCCGACCACGGTGTTCGGGGTCGGCTGCGGCCGGTCCCGACCGAGCGAGACGACGCCCACGGCGATCGTCAGCATGACGAACGACGCCAGGATCGCCGCCGGCCAGATCGACCGTCCCTGTCGTGGCCCTTGGAGCGTTCCGACCCTCGTGCTCATGGCCCCCTCCTTCTCGCTCTGCCGTTCGGATGCGTCGAACGTAGGCCGATGCCCGCCCGAGGTCGGTGCTCTGGAACACCTTGCCGAGGTGACCTCGCTCACCCCCGACTTGGCGGGCTAGGCTGCGGCCACAGGAGGTTCCGTGGGCGACGATCCCCGACGGCAGGACGAGATGCGGCCGATCACGGCCCTGTTCGCCGACATCGTCGGGTCGACCGGCTTGGGCGAACGGCTCGGGCCCGACGAGGTCAAGGCGCTCGTCGGCGAGTGCGTCACGCGAATGAGCCGTGCGGTCGAGGACTTCGGCGGCGTGATCCAGGCGTTCATGGGCGACGGGATCTGCGCGTACTTCGGCGTTCCCGCCGCCCACGAGGACGATCCCGAACGCGCGGCGCGAGCCGCGCTGCGGATCATCGGGGTCGCCGCCGGCTACGCGGGCGAGGTCGAGGCCGCCTGGGGGATCGAGGGCTTCAACGTCCGGGTGGGCCTGAACAGCGGGCCGGCCGCGGTCGGGCTCGTGGGCGGCGAGGACGCGCAGACCGTCGCGCTCGGCGACACCACCAACGTCGCCGCGCGGCTGCAGAGCGCCGCCGAGCCCGGGTCGATCGCGATCGGCCCGGGGACCGCATCGCGCCTGGGCGAACGGTTCGTGCTCGAGCCGCTCGGCGAGGTGAGGGTGAAGGGACGGACCGAACCCGTCTCGGCCTCGCGTCTGGTCGGCCCGCGCCCCGTCACCGAACCGCCGTCGCGCACGCCACTGGTCGGTCGCGAGGGCGAGCTTGCGCGGCTCGGGAAGGCGGTCGGGGACCTGCGCGTGGGCCGCGGACGGGTGGTGCTCGTGGTCGGGGACGCCGGGCTGGGCAAGACGCGGATGCTCGCCGAGCTCCTGTCGCTCGCGGGCGAGGACGTCACCCGGCTCGAGGGGCGGTGCGTCTCGTACGGGGCGGGCTCGCCGTACGGTCCCTTCGTCGAGCTCCTGCGCACCTGGCTGGGGGTCGAGGAGACGGACGGCGAGCTCGCGGTCCGAACCAAGCTCCGGGCGCGGGCCGGCGCGCTCCTCGGTGCCGCCCAGGATCGAGCGCTCCCGTACCTGGGTCTGATGCTCTCGATCCGCCTCGAGGAGGACGTCGAACGCGAGCTGCTCTCGCTCTCGGCCGACGAGCTGTCGGATCGGGTGCAGGGCGCGTTCGTGCTGTGGGCGGAGGCCCTCGGCGCGACGCGCCCGCTCGTGCTGGCGATCGACGACCTCCACTGGGCCGACCGGACCACCCGCGACCTGGCCGAACGGTTGCTCGCGCTCACCGACCGCTCGGCGGTGATGCTCGCGACCGCGCTGCGGCCCGATCCGGGTTCGCAGGGGTGGGCCTTCCGTCTGGAGGCCCAGACGACGTTCGCGCACCGGCTCGAGGAGCTGTCGCTCGCGCCGCTCGAAGACCAGGCGGCTCGCGCGCTGATCGACGAGCTGGTGCCGCCCGGGCTGGTCGGTGAGCCGGTGAAGGACGAGGTGGTCGCCAAGGCCGAGGGCAACCCGCTGTACCTCGAGGAGCTGTTGCGTGCGCTGCTCGAGCCCGGCGGCGACCGCCGGCGGACCTGGACGATGACGCCGAAGACCGCGGCCGAGCTCCCGCCCGCGCTCGAGGCGCTGCTCGTGGCCCGCATCGACCGGCTCGAACCCGGCGCGCGCCGGCTCGCGCAGGTGGCCGCGGTCGTCGGGCGCGAGTTCCCGGTCTCGGTCGCCGCCGCGGTGGCCGGCAGCGCGGACGGCGACGTGGGCGAGCTCCTGCGTGCCGAGATCGTCCGCGAGGTCGGGCGCTTCCCCGAGCTCGAATGCACGTTCCGGCACGGGTTGCTGCAGGAGGCCGCGCTCTCGACCCTCACGCCGACCTCGCAGCGCGACCTGTACGGGCGAGTCGGTCATGCGATGGAGGCGTACCTGGGCGATCAGATCGACGAACGCCTCGACCAGCTCGCCTTCTACTTCTATCGGAGCGACGAGCCCGACAAGGGGCTCGCGTACCTCGAGCGGGCGGCCGAGCACGCCGTGACGGTCGAGGCGCTCGGGCGAGCCGAGCAGCTGTGGGAGCGCGCTCGGCGGCTGGCCGAACGCGTGGGGGACGAGGAGCGCGTGGCGCACGTGGACCGGAAGCTCGCGTGGTTGCGCAAGCGCTCCACGGGCGAGCTGCCGCTCCCGCCCGGTGGCGAGATGGGGGGCGGGACCGGCTAGGGCGGCGGTGGCGGGACCGGAGGGGCCGGCGGCAGCGGAGACCGCGGAGGTGAAGGGTCGTGGCTGCCGGCCGCGAGGGAGATCAGGTGCGCGTAGGCCGTCGCCGTCGGCGGCCGTTTCTCGGCATCTTTCGCGAGCGCCTGCAGGATCGCCCACGACAGACCCTCCGGCGCGTCGGGACGGTTGGCGCAGGGGTCGGGTGGCTCGGCGTTCAGGTGCGCGCTCGCGAGGTCGAACATCGAGTTGTCCGCGAACGGTGCTCGTCCCGCGGTGCACTCGTAGGCGAGGCACCCGAGCGCGTAGATGTCCGACGCGCCGGTGGCGTCCGAGCCGCGGAGCATCTCGGGCGCGAGGTAGTCGAGCGTCCCCATCAGCATCCCCGGCTTGGTGAGCACCGTGTACGCGCGGCCCTTGGCGAGCCCGAAGTCCGTGAGGTTCGCCGAACCCGTCTCGTCGATCATCACGTTCGACGGCTTCACGTCGCGATGCACGATCCCGCCGCCGTGCAGCGCGTCCAACCCCGACGCGACGTGGGCGACGACACGGAGCATGTCCTCGAGCGGGAGCGGTCCGTTGATCGCCAAGCGGGCTTCGAGCGTCTGACCCCGGACGAACGCCACCGCGAGGTACGGGCGCCCCTCAGCCTCGCCCGCGTCCGTGATCGGCACCAGGTGCTTGTGCCGGACCTCGCCGGCCGCGCGCGCCTCGTGGACGAACCGTCGCCGGAACGTCTCGTCGGCCGAGAGCTCGGCGCGCAGGACCTTGAGCGCGACCTCCTCGCCCTCGGGCTCGCGAACGGCGCGGAAGACGACGCCCATCGCGCCTTCGCCCAACCGTTCCTCGAGGCGGTAGGCGCCGAGCCGCGTGCCTGGTTCGAGATCCGCCACGCACGAAGGATAGTCCGCTTCCAAGAGCGCTCCGCCCCGGAGGCGCCTGTTCGAGCGGGTACGAGGGTGCTAGAACGTTCGGCGATGCCCGAGGACACGAGGGTCGGGACGGAGCTCGCCGGCTACCGGATCGAGGGCGTGATCGGGCGAGGCGGCATGAGCGTCGTCTACCTCGCCGAGCACGCCCGGCTGGAGCGCAAGGTCGCGCTGAAGGTCCTCTCGCCCGAGCTCGCGGGGAGCGAGCGGTTCCACGACCGGTTCCTCCGCGAATCCAAGCTCGCCGCGTCGCTCGACCATCCGAACATCGTGCCGATCTACGACGCGGACGAGGCCGAGGGGGTCCTGTACATCGCGATGCGCTACGTCGAGGGATCCGACCTCAAGGAGGCGATCCGCGATCAGGGCCGGCTCGAGCCCCTGCGCACGTCGGCGATCGTCGACCAGGTCGCCAGCGCCCTCGATGCCGCCCATGCACGAGGGCTCGTCCATCGCGACGTGAAGCCGGCGAACGTCCTGCTCACGCCCGAGGACCACGTCTACGTGTCGGACTTCGGCCTGACGAAGCGGGCCGTGTCGGTGAGCGGGCTCACGGAGACGGGCCAGCTCATCGGGACGATCGATTACGTCGCGCCCGAACAGATCAAGGGCGATCCCGTCGACCAGCGCGCCGACGTCTACTCGCTCGGGTGCCTGCTCTTCGAGTGCCTGACCGGGCATGCGCCCTACCCACGCGACATCGAGGTTGGCGTGCTGTGGGCGCACGTTGAGACACCGCCGCCGACGCTGACCGAGGAGCGACCCGACCTGCCGCCTGAGGTCGATGACGTCTTGGCACTCGCGATGGCGAAGGACCCCGCCGAACGAACGACGGCCGCGGGCGACGTGGCCGCGGGATTCCGATCGGCCCTCGGGCTCGAGGCTCCGGCGGGTGGACGCGTGGTCGTGCGCCGCCGGAAGCCGAAGCCACGGCGCCGGAGAACGTTGATCGCAACGATCGTTGCGGGCGTCCTTCTCCTGGCCACTGCAGGGGTCTTCCTGCTCACCCAAGGGGGCGGAGCCGGCGTCGTGGTGCCCTCCGCGAACTCGATCGCTCGGATCGACGCGAGCACGAACGCGTTCGCGGAGGCGATACGGGTCGGTGAGGATCCCACGGGTGTCGCCATCGGTGAGGACGGGGACCTGTGGGTGATCAACCAGCAAGACTCGACGGTAAACCGGATCGATCCGGAGTCCGGCGAGGTGACGACGACGAAGTCTACGCTCGGGATCCCGACGGGTGTCGCGGCGGGGGAGGGCGCCGTGTGGATCACGAACGGCTTCGGGAGCCAGTCAGGCACGCAGGTCGTGATGGTCGAGCCCTCCGACGATTCGGTGGATGTCGCATTCCCGAGCGAGGACGCGAAGGCGATCGTCGTCGCGTTCGGAGCGATCTGGCTGGCCGACGCCGAACGCGACCGCGTACTCAGGTACAACCCGCAGGATCTGGATGCCGACCCCGTCGAGATCCTCATGGACGACAGTGAGACCGAGAGCTCGAGTCCGCGCTTCCTCGCCGTCGGGGAGGGAGCAGCGGAGGGCATCTGGGTCGTGAACGAGTTCGGGGATTCGGTCGTCCGGATCGACCCTGACACGAACGAAATCGCCAGCGGTCGGATCCAGGTGGCGTCGCCGACCGCCGTCGCGGCCGACGATAGCGGCGTATGGGTCACGAGTGAGGCGAACGACCAGGTGCAGCGCTTCGATCCGGTCGACGGGCGGACGGTCTCCACGCTCTCGCACAGCGACGCCGGGATCCCGGACGGCCCCACGGCGATCGCCATCGGCGGGAGCGGCGTGTGGGTGGCGAGTGGTCGGGAGCGGATCGTGGTCCGGATCGACCCTGCGACGAACACGGTCGTCAAGCGGCTCGCGGTGGAGGGCATCGTGTCCGCGCTGGCTGTGGACGCGAACGGGGACGTCTTGGCGACGCTTCGAGGTCGGCAGCTGTGAGGGCATCCTCGTGACGCGAGCCAGCCTGGTCCGGGTCGTGATCATCCTGGTGCTCGCCACCGCCTGCACGAGAGAGGTTCGGACCGGTAGCCCCAGCTCTCCGTCGGCCGACGAACCGCCTCGAGTGGGAACGCTTCGGGTCGCGGTGCCGACCGGATGGCTGCCGGTGGCGAACCTGGATCCACAGTTGGGGTTCGGCCGCTACGAGCTCGCCCGGTGCTGCCTACTCCGGACCCTGTATTCGTACTACGGCAGGCCCCAGGACGAGGGGGGTGCCGAGCTCCGCCCGGACCTGGCGGCGGGGTTCCCCGAGGTGTCGAGCGACGGCCTGCGTTGGACCATCCGGCTCCGTGAGGGTCTTCGCTACGCGCCTCCCTTCGCAGAGACGGAGATCGTCGCAGCTGATCTCGTGCGGGCCATCGAGCGAGCGGCCCGCGTGGGAAGCTACTTTGGGACCGACTTCTCGGTGGTCGATGGGTTCGATGACTTCGCTGCCGGAGCCGCGGACTCCATCGTCGGTCTCGAGACTCCGAACGACCACACGCTGGTCGTCCAGCTCGCCGAGCCCGTCGGCGATCTCGCCTACCGTCTCTCCTACCCTCTGACCGCTCCGATCCCGGAGGGAGCCGACGAGGGCCACGACGAGGACTACGGGCGGTTCGTGGTGGCGTCGGGACCGTACATGGTCGAGGGGTCCGAACGGCTCGACTTCTCGCTGCCACCGGCGGAACAGGAGCCGCTCACCGGATTCGTACCAGCCGAGAAGAGTGAGGACGGGTCTCTCGTTCCTGGCTCACTCACGCTGGTCCGCAATCCGTCCTGGGAGGCGTCGTCGGACGGGTTGCGACCCGCGTACGTCGATCGCATGGAGTTCATCCTCGGGGGCGACGAGGACGAGATCGCGCGAGATGTGGACAGCGGCGACCTGGACCTCGTGCTCGGCCCGGACTCCCCTGCAGACCAGGTCGCGCGTTACCGCCGGGATCCGGAGCTCGACGGTCGCCTGTTCGTCAACCAGGGCGACGAGCTCTTCTACGTCTCCATGAACCTCGCCGCCCCGCCCTTCGACGACATCCATATCCGCAGGGCCGTGAACCTGGCGATCGACAAGGCCGCACTCGTCGAGCGGGCGTCGCGGCCTCCGTACGGTCCGTGGGGGAACTCCTCCGGTGACATCGCGAAGCACATCGGAGTCGATGCCGTCGAGGGGGGCCTCCTGCCCGGGTTCGACCCCTACCCCTACGACCCGGCCGAGGCGAAGCAGGAGATGCGCCTGTCCGCGTACGACGGTGACGGGGACGGGCGGTGCGACGTACCGGTTTGCCGGGGCGTCCTGGCCCTCGTCTTGGTGAGTGGCGCCACTCCCGATCAAGCGCGAGCGATACGCGACGACCTCGCCGTCCTCGGCATCGAGCTCGAGCTCGACCTGGTAGAGCCCGGCTCCTTCTTCGCGCGGCTCTTTGATCCCACCCAAAGGATCCCGATAGGCATCAGCGCCGGTTGGGTCAGAGCTCTGCCGAACGGCACGGGCTGGTTCCCGAATCTGTTCACGGCTGCCAGCCTCGAATCGTTCGATGCGCTCGGATACTCAGAAAACCACTCCCTGCTCGGTGCGACCACCGATCAGCTACGAGGATGGGGCTACACGGTGACGTCGGTCCCGGCCGTGGACGTTCGCATCGGGGCGTGCCTGACGCGCTCGGGCGCCGCCTCGACCGAGTGCTGGGCGGAGCTCGACCAGTACCTCATGACCGAGGTGGTGCCCTGGGTCCCGTACCAGTTCTCGGACCACGCGCAGGTCGTATCGGAGCGCGTCATCGGATACTCCTTCGATCAGTCCGGGTTGCTGCCCGCATTGGACCGAATCACTCTCGCCCCCGGCTCCGAGTAGTCGCTGTGCGGCCGATATGAGCGCATCGTGCGTGACTCGGGTTCATCTGGTCGGAGTCGTCGCGATCCTGGTGCTCGCCACCGCCTGCACGGGAGAAGACTGGAACGGAGGCCCACCGCTCACCGACGGGCAGCCTCGAGGGGGAGCGCTTCGGCTAGCGGTGCCGACGGAAGATATCGGCAGGACGGATCTGGACCCACAACGGGCGTACTTCTCCACCGCGCTCACCCGGTGCTGCGTGCATCGGACCCTGTACTCGTACAACGGCAGGCCACAGGACGAGGGGGGTGCCGAGCTTCGCCCGGACCTGGCGGCTGGGATCCCCGAGGTGTCCAGCGACGGTCTGCGCTGGACCTTCCGCCTTCGTGGTGGACTCCGCTACGCGCCGCCGTTCACGGAGACGGAGATCGTCGCGGCCGATCTCGTGCGGGCCCTCGAGCGAGAGGCCCATGTGGGGCGGGTTGCCTATGCCTACCAGTACTCGGTGATCCGCGGGTTCGGCGACTTCGCAGACGGAGCCGCGGACTCTATCGTCGGTCTCGAGACGCCGGATGACCACACGCTGGTCGTCCAGCTCGACGAGCCCACAAGCGATCTTGCCTACCGTCTCTCCCTCCCAGCGGCCGCTCCGGTCCCCGACGGAGCCGCCGAAGGCCACGACCGCGACTACCGGAGGTTCGTGGTGGCTTCGGGGCCGTACATGGTGGAAGGCTCGGACCTGCTCGACTTCTCAGTGCCGCCTGCGGAGCAGGAGCCGCTGACCGGATTCGTGCCGGCCGACATCGCGGAAGACGGATCTCTCGTGTCCTCGGGCTCGCTCACGCTGGTGCGAAACCCCTCCTGGGACTCGTCGTCTGACGGGCTGCGACCCGCGTACGTCGACCGCATGGAGTTCACCCTCGGGGGCGACGAGCAGGAGATTGCGCGAGACGTAGAGAGCGGTGAGCTGGACCTCGTGTTCGGGCCGGACTCCTCACTTGCAGACCAGGTTGCGCGCTATCGGCGGGATCCGGAACTCGACGGGCGCGTGTTCGTCAACCCGGCGGACGCGGTTTTACTACGTATCCATGAACTTTGCCGCACCGCCGTTCGACGACATCCACGTCCGCAGGGCCGTCAACCTGGTGATCGACAAAGCTAGGCTCATCGGACTGGTGTCCCGGCCGCCGTACGGCCCCTTCGGGACCTCCTCAGCCGAGATCGCGACGCACATCGGAGCAGATGCCGTCGAAGGGGACCTCCTGCCCGGGTTCGACCCATACCCCTACGATCCGGCCGCGGCGAGGCAGGAGATGCGTTTGTCCACGTACGACCGCAATGGGGACGGTCAGTGCGACGAGCCGGCCTGCCGGGGCGTCTTGGCCATCGTCTTGGCGAGCGGCGCTGTCCCGGATCAGGCGCGGGCCATCCGCGCCAACCTCGCAGGCCTCGGCATCGAGCTCGAGCTCGATCTGGAACAACCCTTCCCAGACTTCTTTAGGCGGCTCTCGGATCCCTCCCAAAGGATTCCGATGGGCATCGGCGCCGGTTGGGGCAAGGACTTCCCGAATGGCTCGGGCTGGTTCCCACCTCTGTTCGCAGCCGCGAGCCTTGGATCATTGAGCCACACGCTGCTCGGCGCAACCGCCGGTCAACTCCGAGGATGGGGATACTCGGTGACCTCTGTCCCCAGCGTCGACGACCGACTGGAGGCCTGCGCGACCCGTTGGGGCTCGGCTCAGACCGAATGCTGGGCGGAGCTCGACCAGTACCTCATGACCGAGGTGGT
>DATEQE010000266.1:0-4682 GCA_035272825.1 Actinomycetota bacterium | reverse complement strand
AGGCCGGCATCGAGCCCGCCCGGACCACGGCGTTCACCTGCGGTCCCGAGACCATGATGCGGTTCAGCAGCCAGGGGCTCCTCGAAATGGGGGTACCGCCCGAGCGACTTTACCTGTCGATGGAACGGAACATGCAGTGCGCGGTCCGGATTTGCGGGCACTGCCAGCTCGGGCCGTATTTCGTCTGCACGGACGGGCCGGTCTTCCGCTACGACGAGGTCCGCGACCTCATGGAGGTGCCGGACCTGTGAGCACGAACGTCAGGCCTCGCGTCGCGGTGTTCAAGATGGCCTCGTGCGACGGGTGCCAGCTCCAGTTCCTCGATGCCGAGCGGGCGCTGCTCGAGCTCGCCGGCGCGATCGAGATCGTCAATTTCGCCGAGGCGTCGAGCCGCCTCGAACCCGGTCCCTACGACATCACGCTCGTCGAGGGATCGGTCTCGACGCCGGAGCAGGAGGACCAGATCCGGCAGATCCGGCGCGAGTCCAACGTCGTGATCACGATCGGCGCCTGCGCGACGAGCGGCGGGGTGCAGGCGCTCCGCAACGCGACGGGCAAGCACGACGAGTTCGTGCGCACCGTGTACCCGACGCCCGAGTACGTGCGCTCGCTCGATGACTCCCATCCGATCTCGGACTACGTGACGGTCGACCTCCAGCTGACGGGCTGCCCGGTCGACCGCGGACAGCTCCTCGGCGCGGTCGGGTCGCTGCTGAGCGGCGCCATGCCACGCGTCTCGGATTCGCCGGTGTGTGTGGAATGCAAGCGGCGTGGCTTCGTCTGCGTCGTCGTGGCCAAGGGCGAGCCGTGCCTCGGCCCGGTCACGCGGACGGGCTGCGGGGCCCTGTGCCCGGGCTTCGGACGCGGGTGTTACGGCTGCTTCGGACCGGCCCAGCCGTCGAACAACACCGACGCGCTGGGGCGGCGGTTCATCGAGCTGGGGCTGACCGGGAAGGACGCCGCCGACCGGTTCCGCTTCATCACCGGCTGGGCGCCCCCGTTCCGCGAGGCCGCGGACGCCCTCGAGCGCGAGGAGGCGGCGCCGTGACGCATCGATCGGTCGAGGTTCCCGTCATCGCGCGTGTGGAGGGCGAGGGCGCGCTCCACGTCGCGGTCGACGACGGCGAGATCACGGATCTCCGCCTCGAGATCTACGAGCCGCCGAGGTTCTTCGAGGCGTTCCTGGCCGGCCGAGCCTTCCACGAGGTCCCCGACATCGTGCCGAGGATCTGCGGGATCTGCCCGGTCGCCTACCAGATGAGCGCCGTGCACGGCCTCGAGCGGCTGTTCGGCGTGCAGGTCCCGGAGGGGACGCACGAGCTCCGGAGGCTCCTGTACTGCGGGGAGTGGATCGAGAGCCACGTGCTGCACATCTTCCTGCTCGCGGCGCCTGACTTCCTCGGCTTCGCGAACGCGATCGAGATGGCGACCGAGCACCCGGAGCTCGTCAAGCGAGCGCTCGAGATCAAGCGGATCGGCAACGACCTCATGGCCGCCATCGGAGGCCGGGAGATCCATCCCGTCTCCCCGCGCGTCGGCGGGTTCTCGAAGGCTCCCCGCAAGCGTGACCTCGAGCCGTTCCTGCCCCGCCTGGAATGGGCCCTCGAGGAGATGCCCGGCATCGCGGACTTCGTCACGTCGCTTCCGGCGCCGTCGTTCGCGCGCCCGGCCGAGATGGTCTCGATGGTGAACGACTCGGAGTACCCGATCACCGTCGGCGACATGGCCTCGACGAACGGCCGGCGGTGGGACGCGACGACCTACGAGAGGGTGACGCACGAGGTGCACGTCGAGCACTCGAACGCCCTCCACTCGCTGATGAGCGATACCGGAACGGCGTACTTCCTGGGCCCGCTGGCTCGGATCAACCTAAACGCGTCGCTGCTCACGCCGGTCGCGCGGGAGGTGGCCGAGCGGGCCGGGCTCCGGGTGCCGGAGACCGACCCGTTCTTCTCGATGGCGGCCCGCGCCGCGGAGGTGACCCTCGCGATCGAGGAATCGATCCGGATCATCGAGGGCTACGTGGCGCCGGAGCCGTCGATGGTCGAGCCCGAGCCTCGCGCCGGCAGCGCGACGTGGACCACCGAGGCACCGCGCGGGACGCTGTATCACCGGTACGAGGTCGACGAGGACGGCACGATCCTCGAGGCGAAGATCATCCCTCCCACGTCGCAGAACCTCCGGCACATGGAGGAGGATCTCCGTCGCTTCCTGCCGGACGTGCTCGACCGACCGGACGACGAGCTGACGCGACTGTGCGAGATGGTCGTTCGGAACTACGACCCGTGCATCAGCTGCGCGACGCACTTCCTCCGTCTCGAGATCGAGCGGACCTGAGCCCACGATGACGACCGTCCGGGTGATCGGATGCGGCAACCCGGATGCGGGCGACGACGCCGCGGGGATCGTCGCGATCGAGCGAGCCCGCGAGGCGCTCGGAACCATCCCCGGCGTCGAGGTCCTTCCCCTGGTGTCGCCGCTCGACGTCGTGCATCATCTCGACGGCGCAGACGCCGTCGTCGTGGTCGATGCGATCCGCACGCCCGGAGGGGCCCGACCGCCCGGAACGGTCATACGGGCCGTCGCGGGTCCCGACGGGCTGCAGGCCGAGATCGGCTCGTCGCTGTCTTCCCATGGGTTCGGCGTCGTGGAGGCGTTCGGCCTGGCGAGCGCGATCGGTCCACTCCCCGAGGTCGTGGTGGTCGGCGTGGAGGCGGAGCGGACGGCCCCCGGGCGGCCGATGTCGAGGGCCGTTCGAGCGGCGCTGCCGCATCTCACCGAGGCGGTCGTCCGGGAAGCGCGGAGCCTTGCCGCGCAGGCCGAACGGACCCAAACCGCCGGGCCGAGCGACCCACCACGCGGCGGCGAGCCGCTGGCAAGATGAAGGCGCCAACGATCGTCGAGGGTTGGACATGAGCGCACGCGCGATGTCAGGGCCGGTGACCGAACTCCCATCGGCGCGCGAGATCGAGGTACGCGGCATCGTGCAGGGGGTGGGCTTCCGACCATTCGTCTGGAGGCTCGCGAGCAACGCCGGGCTGACGGGCCGAGTCCGGAACCGAAGCGGCGTCGTGGAGATCGTCGTCGAGGGAGCGGATTCGGCCCTCGACGACTTCTGCTCGTCTCTCGAGACGCAGGCGCCCGCCCTCGCCCGCGTGGATTCGGTCACGTGGCGTGACGCCGCGCCGACCGGGTTCGAGACCTTCGATGTGGACGAGAGCGTCGTCGGGCTCGGCGGGGAACGCCTCGTTTCGGCGGACGCCGCCACGTGCGGGCACTGTCTGCGAGAGCTGTTCGACCCGCACGACCGCCGGTTCCGGTACCCGTTCATCAACTGCACCGATTGCGGACCGCGCTTCACCATCATCGAGGCGCTCCCCTACGACCGCGAGCGCACGAGCATGCGCGCGTTCCCGATGTGCCCCGACTGCGCCCGCGAGTACCACGACCCGGCCGACCGACGCTTCCACGCGGAGCCTATCGCCTGCCCCGCGTGCGGACCGCGCCTGGAGCTGCTCGACCGGCTGGGTGGGCCGATGGCCGGCGACCCGATCGAGCGGGCGGCGAGGCTCCTCGCCGACGGCTGGATCGTCGCGCTGAAGGGCCTCGGTGGGTTCCACATCGCCTGCGACGCGACCGACGAGTCGGCGGTCACTGCCCTCCGCGAGCGGAAGCGTCGACCGGACAAGCCATTCGCGGTGATGGTCGCGGACCTGGACGACGCGGCCGAGCGGTTCGTCCTGAACGCCCACGAGCGGACGGAGCTGTCGTCCTCGCGAGCGCCGATCGTCCTGGTCCAGGATCGCGGCACGCTCGCGCCGTCCGTGGCGCCGGGCCATCGTCGGCAGGGTGCCATGCTGCCATCGACGCCGCTCCACCACCTGCTGCTCCGTGAGGTCGCCCGCCCGTTGGTCATGACGAGCGGGAACCGCAGCGACGAGCCGATCTGCAACGAGAACGCGGAGGCGCTCCAGCGGCTGGCCGACGTCGCGGACGCGTTCCTCGTCCACGACCGCGAGATCGTCGCCCGCTACGACGACAGCGTCGAGCGCGTCTGGCGGGGACGCGGGCTCGTCCTGCGACGGGCTCGGAGCCGTGCCCCGACCCCACTCCCGCTCGCTGTCGAGGTTGTCCCGACGCTCGGGACCGGCGCGGAGCTGCACGGCGCGTTCTGCCTCGCGGCCGGGCGCAGGGCGTATCTCTCTCAGCACATCGGGGACCTGACGACCGAGGAAGCGATGGCCTCCTTCGGATCGGCCCTCGATCGGTACGAGCGCGTCTTCGGTCTCGAGCCCGAGCTGGTCGCGCACGACCTGCATCCCGACTTCCTCTCCTCGCGTTTCGCGCAGGAGCTCTCGCTGCCGACGGTGGCGGTGCAGCATCACCATGCCCACGTGGCGTCGGTGATGGCCGAGCACGGGCTCGATGGCCGCGTGATCGGGGTGGCGTTCGACGGCTTCGGCCTCGGGACGGACGGGACGGCATGGGGCGGGGAGTTCCTCGTCTGCGATGCGGCCGCGGCCGATCGCGCCGGACACATCCGGACGGTCTCGTTACCCGGGGGCGACGCCGCGGTTCGTCACCCCTGGCGGATGGCGATCGCCCACGCGGACGATGCTGGCGTCGCCGACGAGGCGTTGACGCTCCTCGGGGTCCCTGCGGACCAAGCCGACCCGGTGCTG
>DATEQE010000265.1:0-3322 GCA_035272825.1 Actinomycetota bacterium | reverse complement strand
TCGACGTCGGAGAACGCCTCACCGACGTCGTCGACCACGCGCTGATAGAGATCGCCCGCGTACGTGAGCACGTTGGTCTTGTGCACCAATGTCACCTTGTGCCTGCGTCCGGGGCGCATCGCGAGCTCGAACGCGTACCGGACGATCCGCTCGACGCCGTGCCGGGTGTTGATCGACTCCTGCACGGCGACCTCGTGGGGCGTGCCCTTGCGGTGGAAGCCTCCGGCACCCGTGTACAGGCCCTCGGAGTTCTCGCGGACGACGACCATGTTCACGTCGTCCTCGCCGTGCGAGGGCACGAGGGTCTCCACGCCGGGATACCGCACGATCGGTCGGAGGTTCACGTACTGGTCGAGCTCGAACCGGATGCGCAGCAGCAGGTCGCGTTCCAGGATGCCGGGTCGCACGCGGGCATCACCGACCGCACCGAGCAGGACCGCGTCCATCGTGCCGAGCCGCCGCAGCTCCAGGTCCGGCAACACCTCGCCGGTGCGCAGGTACCGTTCGGCGCCCAGGTCGAACTCCACGAGCTCCACCCCGACGTCGAGGGTGTCCAGCACCTTCAGGGCCTCGCCGACGACCTCGGGACCGGTCCCGTCCCCCCGGATCACCCCGACCGTGTGGGTTGGGGAGCTCACGGCGTGACCTTCTCCGCCTCGGCCTCGAGGTTCGCCATCAGCATCGCCCGGTTGACCGCGGCGAGGTAGGCCCGCGCGCTCGCCTCGACCACGTCGGTCGCGACCCCTCGGCCCGTCACCCGGCGGCCGAGCGCGTCGAGCTGGACGACGACGTCACCTAACGCGTCGGTCCCGCCGGTGACCGCCGAGACGTTGAACGAGACGAGCCGGCCCTCGACCCCCGAGGCTCGCTGGATCGCGCCCATCGCGGCGTCGATCATGCCGTCGCCCATCGCCGACTCCTCGATCATCTCCTCGCCCCGCCGGAGCCGGACGCTCGCCGTCGGCGACAGCGCGGTGCCACCCCCTACCTGGAGCGCCTCGAGCACGAACACGTCCTCGGCGGCCGCGCCGAGCTCCTCCGAGACGATCGCCGCGAGATCCTGGTCCGTGAGCTGGATCTTGCGGTCGGCGAGCTCCTTGAAGCGCGCGAACGCGCGGTTGAGGTGGTCCTCGTCGAGCTCGATCCCGATCTTCTCGAGCGCGTCCGCGAAGGCGTGCCGGCCCGAGTGCTTGCCGAGGACGAGCTGGTTGCCCTCAAGACCGATCTCGAGCGGGTCCATGATCTCGTAGGTCGCCCGGTTCGCCAGCACGCCGTGCTGGTGGATCCCGCTCTCGTGCGCGAACGCCGACGAGCCGACCACCGCCTTGTTCGGCTGGACGCCGTACCCGGTCGTCATGCTCACCAGGCGCGACGTGCGGACGATCTCCTTGAGGTTCAGCCCGTGCGAGACGCCGAGCGCCTCCCTGCGCGTCCGGACGATCATCGCGACCTCCTCGAGCGAACAGTTGCCGGCCCGCTCGCCGATCCCGTTCACGGCCACCTCGACCTGCCTCGCCCCGTTCACGATCCCGGCCAGCGAGTTCGCCACGGCGAGCCCGAGGTCGTTGTGGCAATGCGTCGAGATCACGATGTGGTCGGGGACCGCCTCGCGCACCGTGCGGACCAGCTCGCCGAACTCGTGCGGCATCGCGTAGCCGACCGTGTCGGGGACGTTGATCGTCGTGGCGCCGGCGTCCACGGCGACGCGGAAGCACTCGAGCAGGAAGTCGAGCTCGGTGCGGGTGGCGTCCTGCGCGCTGAACTCCACGTCCTCGGTGAAGCCGACGGCGAGCTTGACGCCCTCGCGGATCGCGTCGAGGACCTGCCCGTTGCTCATCCGGAGCATGTCCGTCATGTGGATGTCGCTGGTCGAGATGAATGTATGGATGCGCCAGCGTTCGGCCCCGCCGAGCGCCTCGGCCGCCCGGGTGATGTCGCCGGGCACGACGCGGGCGAGCGCCGCGATCACCGGGCCCCTGACGCTGGACGCGATCTCGCTGACCGCCTCGAACTCGCCCTCGCTCGAGACGGGGAAGCCCGCCTCGATCACGTCGACCTCGAGACGGGCCAGCTGCTCGGCGATCTCGACCTTCTCGGCGCGGGTGAGCGCGATCCCTGGTGCCTGTTCGCCGTCGCGGAGCGTGGTGTCGAAGATCCGGACTACGTCGGGGTCGCTACCGTTCGCCATCGGGCACCACCCTCTCCTCGGAATGCAGCCAGGGCATCATCGGACGCAGCTCGCGGCCCACGCGCTCGAGCTCCGAGCCGCGGGCCTCGCGGCGCATGGCGAGGAAGTGGGGGAAGCCGGCGCCGGCCTCCCCCAGCCACTCCTCAGCGAAAGTGCCGTCCTGGATCTCCGCCAGGACCTGGCGCATGCGATCCCGAACGCCCTCGTCGACGATCCGGGGTCCGCTCATGTAGTCGCCCCACTCGGCCGTGTCCGAGATCGAGTACCGCATCCACGACAGGCCGCCCTCGTAGATCAGGTCGACGATCAGCTTGAGCTCGTGCAGGCACTCGAAGTACGCGATCTCGGGCTGGTAGCCGGCCCGCACCAGCGTGTCGAACCCGGCCTCGACGAGCGTGGAGATCCCGCCGCACAGCACGGACTGCTCGCCGAACAGGTCGGTCTCGGTCTCCTCCTTGAAGGTGGTCTGGATGATGCCGGCCCGGGCGGCTCCGATCCCCGCGCCGTACGCGAGCGCGCGCTTCAACGCCGTGCCGGTCGCGTCCTGCTGGACGGCGACGAGCGCGGGCGTGCCGATCCCCTCCTCGTACGTCCGGCGGACCAGGTGACCCGGTCCCTTGGGGGCGATCATCGTGACGTCCACGTCGGAAGGCGGCCGCACGGTCCCGAAATGCACCGAGAACCCGTGCGCGAACATCAGCATGTCGCCCGCCCTCAGGTTCGGCGCGATGTCCGAGGTGTAGACGGCCCCGTGCGCCGTGTCGGGCAGGACGACCATGATCACGTCGGCCTCCGAGACGGCGTCCCCCGTCGGCCGCACCGACAGGCCGGCCTCCTCGGCCTTGGACCACGAGCGCGACCCCTCGCGCAACCCGACCCGGACGTCGTGGCCCGAATCCTTCAGGTTCTGCGCGTGGGCGTGCCCCTGGCTCCCGAAGCCCAGCACGGCGATCCGTTGCCCCGCGAGGATCGAGGGCTCTGCGTCCGCCTCGTGGAAGATCGTGGCCATCGGTCGAGTACCACCTTTCCGGTCACGTGACGGTCAGGGGCGTCGTCAGACGCCGCCGCCGGTCCACTCCTGCTCGCTCCCGGCGACCGCCCGGAGCCGCGCGGGGCGTTCCTTGATCCCCCGGT
>DATEQE010000264.1:0-3723 GCA_035272825.1 Actinomycetota bacterium | reverse complement strand
GGCGGGAACCATCGGGGCCGGCGACCATCTGAAGGAGCGATACGGCTCGAAGATCGTCGCGGCGGAGGCGCTCGAGTGCCCGACCATGCTCGCGAACGGCTTCGGCGAGCACAACATCCAGGGCATCGGCGACAAGCACATCCCCCTGATCCACAACGTGATGAACACCGACATGGTGACTGCCATCACCGATCGCGCCACCGATCACCTGGCGCTCGTGTTCGGGACCCCGGCGGGCCTCGAGTACCTGCGGCGGCGCCGGCACGTGCCGGAGGCGACGCTCGCCGAGCTGGGCTCCTTCGGGCTGTCGAGCATCTGCAACGTGCTCGGCGCGGTGAAGGTGGCGAAGTACCTGGGGCTCGACGGGGACGACGTCGTGGCGACCGTCGCCACGGACGGCGCGCAGATGTACGCGAGCGAACGCGAGCGCATCGCGGCGCGCGACTTCCCCGAGGGGTTCGACCACGCCGAGGCCGCTGAGGCCTTCGGCCGGTGGATGCTCGGAGCGGAGACCGACCATCTGCTCGAGACCACGCTCCCCGACCGGGAGCGCATCTTCAACCTGGGCTACTTCACCTGGGTCGAGCAGCAGGGGATCTCGGTCGAGGACTTCACGAAGCGTCGCGACCAAGCCTTCTGGCGCGACATGCGCGGGATCCTGCCGGTGTGGGACGAGATGATCCGCGAGTTCAACGCCCGCACGCGGCTGCTCGAGGCGGTATGAGCGTCGCGACGGAGACCTCGGTAAGCACGATCCGGTGCTCGGGCTGCGGATCCACGGCCCCCGCGCGGGATCCGTACCCGTTCCGCTGTCCGAAGTGGGGGACCGACGGGGGGGACCACGTGATGGTCCGAACCCTGGACCTCTCCCGCCTGGGCCTTCCGCTCGACGGCGATCCCAATCCGTTCATCCGGTACCGCGAGCTCTTCCACGCCTACCACCAGGCGACGAGCGCCGGCATCGCCGACGCCGAGTACACCGAGCTCGTCCGGGGCCTCGACGACGCGGTCGCCGGCGTCGACTCCAAAGGGTTCCGCGTCACGCCCTTCGGCCGGATCCCGGCCCTCGGCAGCGCGTTGGGCTTCTCCGACGAGGGAGGGGTCTGGATCAAGGACGAGACCGGGAACGTCTCCGGGTCGCACAAGGGCCGCCACCTCATGGGGCTGCTGATCCATCTGGGGGTGGTCGACCGGCTCGGATTGACCGGCGGGACCCGGCCTCGCCTGGCCATCGCGAGCTGTGGGAACGCCGCCCTGGCCGCGGCGGTCGTGGCCGCCGCGGGAAAGCGGGAGCTCCGCGTGTTCGTTCCGGTCGACGCCGACCCGGCCGTCGTCCGACGGCTGGAGCATTTGCACGCCCAGGTCGTCGTCTGTCCTCGCGATCTCGGGGAGCCGGGCGACCCGGCCTACCTCCGGCTGCTGGAGGCACTCGCCGAGGGGGCGCTGCCCTTCACGTGCCAGGGAAACCTCAACGGCCTCGCCGTCGAGGGAGGGCACACCCTGGCCTACGAGATGGCGTCCGATCTGGTGTCAGCCGGGGAGAACGTCGACCACGTCGTGATCCAGGTGGGCGGCGGGGCACTGGCCAGCGCCTGCATCGCGGGCCTCCGGGAGGCGGTCGAGCTCGGGGCGCTGCCTCGGATGCCCCGCGTGCACACCGTGCAGACCGCGGCGGCGCACCCGTTGGAGCGCGCCTACCACCTCGTGCGCGCGGGGTTATCGGCCGATCCGTCCCCCGCTGAGGTCGAGGCGGCCATGCGGGAGGCCGCGGCGAGCCGTCCCGCCTACATGTGGCCCTGGGAGGAGGAGCCGAGGAGCATCGCCACGGGGATCCTCGACGACGAGACCTACGACTGGCGCGCCGTGGTCGAGGGCATGCTCGCCACCGGCGGATCGCCAGTGGTGGTGGACGAACGCACGCTCTCGGAGGCGAACGAGCTGGCCGTGGAGTGGACCGGGATCCGGGTGGATCCGACCGGGTCGGCGGGCCTGGCCGGCCTGATGGCGCTGCGGGCGGAGGGGCTGGTCGAAGACGACGAAAGGGTTGCCGTGCTGTTCACAGGGGTCCAACGTTCGGGAGGTGGGAGCGAACCGGCCCCATGATCGAAGGGGGGTACCAACCGATGAGGAGCTTCGCGGGACGAGACATCCTGTCGCTGAAGGACTTCGAGCGCGACGAGTACTTCCAGGTGTTCGAGTCCGCCGAACGGCTCCGTCCCATCGCCGAGGAGCGGAGCAACTCCGAGCTCCTCGCCGACAAGACGCTGGTGACCGCGTTCTACCAGCCGAGTACTCGAACCCGTCTCGCCACCGAAGCCGCCATGCACCGGCTCGGTGGACACGTTCTCGGATTCTCCGACGCGAAGATGACGCGCGCCGGCGACTTCTACCAGGAGTCGATCAAGGACACGTTCCACATGCTCGAGTACTACGGCGACGTCATCGCCATCCGGCACTTCCAGCAGGGCGCGCCCGCCGAGGCCGCGAAATGGTCGAGCGTGCCGATCATCAACTGCGGCGACGGGTGGGGTGAGCATCCCACCCAGGTCCTGACCGATCTCTACACGACGTGGCGGGAGCGCGGCCGAATCGACGACCTCACGTTCCTGCTCGTCGGCGACATGCGGATGCGCACGATGCATTCGATCTTGTACGCGTTCTCGCAGTTCGACGTGAAGGCCTACGTCGTGTCGCCGCCGGACATGTCGCTGCTGCCGGAGTTCACCGTCGAGCTCGACGGGAGGAGCGTGCAGTACGAGGTGGCGGAGTCGGTGGAGAAGGTGATCGCCGACTCGGACGTGATCTACATGGAGCCGGTCGTGCAGGCGGACTACACGAAGGGTCGCGAGGAGCGTGGCGGGGAGGTCCCCACGACGCCGGAGGCGTACCGGGTGACGCGGGAGCTGTTGCGGCACAAGGGGAAGAGCGACGCGATCGTCCTGCACTCGCTGCCTCGGATGGACGAGCTGCCGACCGAGGTCGACTCCACGAGACACGCCCGGTACTGGCAGGAGGCGTTCAACGGCGTCGTGATGCGCATGGCCCTGCTATCGCTCGTCCTGGGCCGGGCGGAATGAGGGGGTGATGGGGATGGACCTCGCGCACTTCCTGCGGGTCCCGCAGGGGTGGTGTACCTGCTGCTCGCGCTGGCCATGACGTACTTCGCGCGGCAGACGGGGCGGTCGTGAGCCCCCGGACCGCCGTCGTCGCGATCGGTGGCAACTCGCTGATCAAGGATCGCTTCCACCAGAGCGTCCGGGACCAGTACATCGCTGCGGGCGAGACGTGCTGGCACATCGCGTCGATGATCAAGGACGGATGGGAGGTCGCGATCACCCACGGCAACGGGCCGCAGGTCGGGTTCATCTTGCGCCGGTCGGAGCTCGCAGCACACGAGCTGCACGAGGTCCCGCTCGATGCGTGCGGCGCGGACACCCAGGGAGCGATCGGATACGCACTGCAGCAGAACTTGCACAACGACTTCGAGCGGCTCGGGATGGACAAGCGCGCGGTGACCGTCGTCACCCAGACGGAGGTGGCCGCCGACGATCCCGCGTTCGTCAACCCGTCGAAGCCGGTCGGGTCGTTCATGGACGAGGCCACCGCGAACCGCCGTGCAGAGCAGGACGGCTGGCCGATCCGGGAGGACGCCGCCCGGGGCTGGCGTCGCGTCGTCCCTTCGCCGAAGCCGCTGCGGATCGTGGAGGAGGCCGCGATCGCGAA
>DATEQE010000263.1:0-4133 GCA_035272825.1 Actinomycetota bacterium | reverse complement strand
GATCACGAGCCGTGGGGTGGAACCGACCAGACCGAGGGCGGCTCGCGAGGTGGGCGCCGCGCCGAACTGCGCGACGACGTCGGGGAGATGGGCGTCGAGGAACGGTTCGTTCGACAGCAGGAACTGCGCGGCGCTCAGGGTTCCCGGCACCCGGAGTCCCGACGTCGGTTCGGCGATCACCGGCCATCCCAGGCGTGCCGCCAGATCGAGGATGAACGGGGATGGCGAGCGCAGGCTTCCCACGTACACGAGACCGCGCTCCACCCCCGCCACGAGCTCGACGAACCCGTCGACGTCGTCCTCGCCAGCGGTCTCGCCCCCGTCCAAGGACGCGGGGACGGCCGACCCGACGTCCCCTAGGTCCGCTGCTTCTCCGGCGGGGACGAGCGGCTCTCGGTACGGCAGGTTCACGTGCACCGGTCCGGGTCGACACGCCTGATGGTAGGCCTCGACGGCGAGGAGCACCCAGGTGCGCGTCGCGTGCGGACCCTCCGACGGCAGCGGCGCGTCGGAGAACCATCGCGGGTACGGCCCGAAGAGCTCGCGCTGATCGATCGTCTGGTTCGCTCCGACCCCACGGAGTTCGGGCGGGCGATCGGCGGTCAGCAGGATCAGCGGCGCCGGCGACATCGAGGCCTCTACGACCGCCGGGAACAGGTTGGCCGCCGCGGTCCCGCTCGTGCAGGTGACGACCACGGGACGACCAGAGGCCTTCGCGAGGCCGAGAGCGAAGAAGGCACTCGAGCGTTCGTCGAGGTGGACGTGCACGCGGATCCCGTCGGTGCGGGCGAGGGCGAGCGCGATCGGCGTCGAGCGCGAACCCGGCGAGATGCACGCGTCGGTGAGGCCATCACGCTCGAGCTGACCCACGAACGCGCTCGCGCACGCGAGCGCGACATCGCCCTCGGTCACGAGGCCACCTCCGCGATCCACAGACCGAGTGCGAGCAGCATGCCGAACACCACCTGCAGCCGTGCGGTGTCCACTAACACCGGGACGAGCTCGCGGCCGGCGGAGCGCGCCACCCGTTCGAACGGCCGGATCGCGGCGGCGGCCGCCCCGAGCGCGAGGAGGGACCAGGGCGGGAGCCCGCTCCCCTCGTCGAGCGCCTCGACCACCACGCCGAGCGCGACCGCCCCGAACGCCACGACCACGCACAGGCGATACAGCACGCGCGTACGCGCGTCGCCCAGCCGAACCGCGAGCGTGCGCTTGCCGGCGACGGTATCGGTGGGGATGTCGCGGAGGTTGTTCGCGACCAGGATCGCGACCGCGAGCAGACCGACCGGCACCGAGGCCCACCACGCCGCGGCCGGGACGGCCTCGGCCTGGACGAACGCGCTCCCCGCGGTCGCCATCAGGCCGAAGAACACGAAGACCATCACCTCGCCCAGGCCGAGGTCCGCGTACGGTCTCGGCCCGCCGCTGTAGAGCCAGAGCGCCACCATCGCGAACGCTCCGATCGGCACGAGCCACCACGTGGTGGCGGCGGCGAGGGCGAGCCCGGCGACGCCCGCAACGAAGATCGCCAGCAGCGCCGCGAGCAGGACCGTGCGCGCCGGCGCGAGACCGGAGGAGGTGAGCCGGGGAGGCCCCAATCGATCGGGCGTGTCGATGCCGCGCACGCCGTCGTGGAAGTCGTTCGCCAGGTTCACGCCCACCTGGAGCCCGAGCGCGACCAGGAGCGCCGCGACGAACCGCCATTGCACGAACACACCGGCGGCGGCGGTCCCGACGACGACGGGGGTGACGCCGGCCCCGAGCGTCCGCGGCCGCGCGCCCTGGACCCAGACGCCGAGACGGCTCACGGCCGCTTCGGGAACCTCGTGAAGTCCGGCGCGCGCTTCTCGACGAACGCGTCCCGCCCCTCCTGCGCCTCCTCCGTCATGTAGTAGAGGAGGGTGGCGTCACCGGCGAGCTGCTGCACCCCGGCCAGCCCGTCCATCCCCGCGTTCGACCCCGCCTTCAGCAGGCGCAGGGACAATGGGCTCATCCGCAGCATCTCGCGGCACCACGACACGGTCTCGGGTTCGAGCCGCTCCAGCGGCACGACGGTGTTGACCAACCCCCAGGCGAGCGCGGTCGGCGCGTCGTACTGGCGGCAGAGGAACCACACCTCCTTGGCGCGCTTCTCGCCGATCTGCCGCGCGAGCAGGTTGATCCCGTACCCGCCGTCGAACGACCCCACCCTCGGTCCGGTCTGGCCGAACCTCGCGTTGTCCGCCGCGATCGTGAGGTCGCAGCACAGGTGCAGGACGTGGCCCCCACCGATCGCGTACCCGGCGACCATCGCAACCACCGGCTTGGGGAGCCGCCGGATCTGGACCTGGAGATCGAGAACGTTCAGGCGGCCGATCCCATGCTCGTCGACGTAGCCGTCGTCCCCCCGGATCCTCTGGTCGCCGCCGCTGGAGAACGCCTCGGGTCCCTGTCCGGTGAGGATCACGACCCCGATCTCGGGATCGCCCCGCGCGACGTCGAACGCCCGGATCAGCTCGCCGACCGTGAGCGGGCGGAACGCGTTGCGCACCTCGGGCCGGTCGATCGTGACCTTGGCGATGCCGTCCGCGCTCTCGTACCGGATGTCCGTGTACTCCCCCGAGCTCACCCAGTTCGGTACCGAGGTGTCCGACGTCATGACTGCGCACTCCTAGAGCAAACACTCGAACGGTCTGAGCTAGCCTAGCCGATGTGTCGGCCCTCGAACACGTCTCGATGACCCCGGCCGATGTCGTGGCCGTGTCGCTGGAGCCGGGGCCTGCGTGGTTCGACCTGGTCGCCGAGACCTGGGCCGCCGGCGCTGCCCTCCTGCCCATCGACCACCGGCTGCCCCCCCGCGAGGCGGGTGCGCTCCTCGAGCGCGCCCGGCCGACCGTCTCGCTCGACGCCGTCGGGGCACGGCGGATCGACGGCGAGGCCGCCGATCCCGAGATCGCCTTGATCGTGCACACGAGCGGCACGGGTGGGGTGCCGAAGTTCGTCCAGTTCGACCGCCGGGCGATCGACGCGGCGGTCGCGTCCTCGGCGTTGGCGCTCGGAGCCTCCGACGAGGACCGCTGGCTCTGCTGTCTCCCGCTCGCCCACGTCGGAGGTCTGCTGGTGCTGCTGCGAGCGGTCCTGCTCGGCGCGCCGGTGACGATCCACCCCCGGTTCGACGCCGCCGCGGTCGCGGCCGAGCGGGGTCCGGCCTTCACCTCCCTCGTCCCGACGATGCTCGGCCGGCTCGTCGCCGCCGGCGCCGAGCTGTCGGCGTTCCGGGCGATCCTGGTCGGCGGAGCGCACCTGTCGCCCGACCTGCGCGCGAGCGCAGAACGCGCCGGCGCGCGCGTCGTCGAGACCTACGGCCTCACGGAGACGTGTGGGGGGGTCGTGTACGACGGCGTGCCGCTGCCGGGGACCGAGATGCGGATCGACCCCGAGGGCGGCATCGAGCTCCGAGGGCCGACGCTGATGCGCGGCTACCGGTTCGACCCCTCGGCCACCGCGGCCGCGTTCACCGAGGACGGATGGCTGCGGCCCGGCGACGCGGGCGAGATCGACGGCGAGGGTCGCCTCCACGTCGTGGGTCGGTTCGACGACCTGATCAACACCGGAGGGGAGAAGGTCTGGCCGGACGAGGTCGAGGCGGTGCTTCGCGAGCACCCCAGGGTCCAAGACGTTGCCGCGGGCGGTCGCCTGGATCCGGAGTGGGGCCAGCGCGTCGCCGTGTGGGTCGTCCCAGCCGATCCCTCCGACCCCCCCTCGCTCGACGAGCTGCGGGAGTTCGCCGCGCGCACGCTCCCCCGCTACGCCGCACCGCGCGAGCTCACCTTGGCGGAACGGCTCCCGAGAACCGCCTCGGGCAAGCTTCGGCGTGCTGCGTTGCCGCGGGATTGAACGGGAATAGGCTCCGGTTATCCTCGGTGGGGGAGCAGGTGAGCATGGTCGACGAACGCACCACCGTGATCTTGGGCTCGGGGCCGGCCGGGTACACCGCCGCGCTCTACGCCGCCCGGGCGAACCTTCGCCCCGTGCTGGTCAAGGGGCTCGAGGCCGGCGGGCAGCTGATGCTGACCACGGACGTCGAGAACTACCCGGGGTTCCCCGACGGCATCCTCGGACCCGAGATGATGGACGCGTTCGAGAAGCAGGCG
>DATEQE010000262.1:0-4938 GCA_035272825.1 Actinomycetota bacterium | reverse complement strand
GTCTGAGTCCGCGAGCTGCATCCACCATCGATCGTCACCGACGTGGAGCAGCACCGGATCGTTGAGGATGCCGCCGTCCGGCGCGGTCACGATCATGTACTTGCCCTGCTTGACGGCGCACCTCGTCAGGTCCCTACACGTGAGCGAGTCGACGAAGCGATCGGCGTCGGGGCCCGAGATCTCGACCGTGCGCTCGACCGCCACGTCCCACACGGTGACGTCGTTCAGCAGCGCCCAGTACTCGACCACGGGGTCGTCGAAGTACGCGGGCAGCAGCATGTGGTTGTAGACGTCGTAGGCGGTGCAGCCCGCGCGCCGCGTCGCCTCGAAGAACGGGGATCGTCGGTACCAGGGTCCGAAGTAGATCGTCGCGCTCTGCTCGAGCATCTCCTGCCGTTCGTTCACCATCCGGGCACGACCCCCTTCGATCCCGCGGCCGGGCGCCTCGAGACTTTGAATCATCGTTCAATCAAGCGCCGGCCGCAAGCCCGGCGAAGGCCACGGATGCGGCTGAACGGGGCTTCAGTTTCGGAGCCGAGCGCCTCAGGAGACCGGGATCTGCTTGCCCGGGTCGACGAACGGCATCTCGACCACGGTCCCCGAGCGTGGACCCCACTCGGTCTCGACGATGACGCGCTCGCCGAGCGTCGAGCGCTCGACCGGCAGCCACGCGAACCCGATGTTGCGCTCCAGTCGCGGCGAGTAGATCGCGGAGGTCACCCTGCCGATGTCCTCTCCCCCGTCCACGATGGGCCACTTCAGGTTGTTGAGCTCGGGGAACGGGTCGCCGTCCAGCTCCACGCCGTTGATCCTGCGGCGCACCCCCTGCTCCTTGATCGTGCGCAGCGCTCGCATCGAGATGCTGGCGTCGTCCGAGAGGCCCCAGTCCACCAGGCGCTCGAGCCCCATCTCCAGCGGGTCGTTCTCGTAGGTCATGTCGGCGCCCCAGTTGAAGATCGCGCCCTCGATCCGGCGGATGTCGCTCGGGCCCGTCGGGCGGATCCCGAACTCCTCCCCCGCCTCCATGATCGCGTCGTAGACCTCGACGCCCTTGGTCGTGTCGGTGAGGTACACCTCGTAGCCGACCTCCGAGGTCCAGCCGGTGCGGGTGATCACGACCGGCGCCCCGGCGATCTTGGCCTCGGTCCAGAAGTAGTAGCGGAGGTCGAGGATCTTGGGACCGATCAGCTTGGCCATCAGGTCCTTCGACTTCGGCCCCTGGACCTGGAGCGGCGCGACGTCCGCCTCGCGGATCGTCACGTCGAGGGCTGGGTAAGCGTTCTTCAGCCCGCGGGCGAACAGGAGGGCATCCGAGGACGCGAGGGCGAACCAGAGGGTGTTCTCGTCCATCCGCGTGAGGACCGGATCGTTGATGATGCCCCCGTCGCTGTCGCAGATCAGCACGTACTTGCCCTGCCCGACGACGCACGTTGACAGGTCGCGCGGCGTCAGGAGCTGGGCGAACCGGAACCCGTCGGGGCCGCCGATCTCGAGGCAGCGTTCGACCGCGACGTCCCAGAGCGTCACGCCGTTGAGGAGGGTCTCGAACTCGGATTCGAACGAGTCGAACCGGATCGGGAAGTACATGTGGTTGTAGACCGTGTAGCCCTTCGGGTCGTGCTTCTGCGCAGCGTCGTGGTAGGGCGTGCGGCGGTTGCGTGCCCCGCGTTGCACCTGGCTCATGTCGAAGGCCATGGCGGAACCTCCTCGGTTCGGTGGGCGCGTCGGCCCGATCGGGGCCGCGGCTATCGTGCGTCCGGCCCCTCGACCTGGCAACGAGCCCTCATGACCGTTGGTCAGGGGCCGCCTGACGTCAGGCCGGCCTCCGCGTCGTACACGCGCTCGCCGTCCACGAGCGTGAGCATGACGGAGGCGTCGGCGATCTCCTCGACCGGATGCGCGAACAGGTCTCGGTCGAGCACCGCGAGATCCGCCCGCTTCCCGACCTCGATCGAACCGGTGAGATGGTCGAGGTGGTTCACGTAGGCGCTGTTGATGGTGAACCCGGCCAGCGCCGTCGGCAGGTCGATGCGCTCGTCGGGCAGGAACGGCTCGCCGGTCCCGCCCCCGTACTCGTAGGCGCTCGGGGCGGTGCGGTGCACGGCGACGTGCATCTCCCACAGGGGGTTGGGGCTGGAGACCGCCCAGTCGCTCCCCATCGCGAGGGTGGCTCCCGACCGCACCAGGCTCCCGAACGGGTATTGCCAGGACGACCGCTCTTCACCCAGGAACGGGATCGTGAGGTGAAGCATCTGCCCCTCGTAGACTGCCCACAGCGGCTGGGCGTTCGCGACGACGCCGAGCTCCCGGAAGCGAGGCAGGTCGTCGGGATGGATCACCTGGATGTGCGCGATGTGATGCCGGTGATCGTTCGGACCGTTCGTGCGGCGAGCCAGCTCGATGCCGTCGAGCGCTTCTCGGACGGCCCGCTCGCCGATCGCGTGGATGTGCACCTGGAACCCCTCGGCGTCCAAGCGTGTCACGACTGACTTGAGCTCCTCGGGGTCGACGAACGACTTCCCGCGATTCCCGGTCGGGCGCCCGTTCGCGTCAAGGTAAGGCTCGAGGACTGCGGCCGTGTGGTTCTCGATCACCCCGTCCTGCATGATCTTCACGGACGTCGCGCGGAACCGGCCCGCCCGGCCGCGTTCCCGGAGCGCGATCAGATCCTCCACCTGCTCGATGCCGCGGTGCCGGTCCCACCACAAGGCTCCGATGACCCGCGCGGTGAGCTCTCCCGAACGCGCGAACGACACGTAGGTGTCCAACGTAGGATCGTGCCCGCCGACGATCGCGTCCTGCCACGCCGTGATTCCGAGGGAGTGGAGGTAGGTCTGCGCGGTTCGCAGGCCGCGGATCCGGTCCTCGGTCGAGGGCTCGGGCACATACTTCTCGACCAGCTCGAAGGCGCCTTCGTGGAGGGTTCCGGCCGGCCGCCCGTCCTCGTCGCGGACGATCCACCCGTCGACCGGGTCCGGCGTGTCCCCGCTCACCCCCGCGATCTCGAGCGCGCGCGAGTTCACCCACACGCTGTGGCCGTCGCGACTCCACAGCCGCACCGGTCGATCGGCGACGACACGATCCAACGGTTCCTTCGGCGGGTTCCCGGACGGAAACACGTCCATCGACCAGCCGCCGCCCACGATCCACGCGTCGTCGGGATGCGCCGCCGCGTACTCACGCACGATGCGTTCGTACTCGGGCAGGGAGTACGCCTCGGACAGATTGCAGCGCAGCATCTCCAGGCCACTCGCTGCCGCATGGATATGGGCGTCCTGGAACCCGGGCAGGAGCATCCGGCCCCCGAGATCTACGACGTCCGTCCCCGGGCCGATCAGCTCCCGGACGTCGGCGTCGGTCCCTAACGCGACGATCCGTCCCTCCGAGACCGCGACCGCGCCCGCCCAGCGTCGGGCGGCGTCCATCGTGTAGACGCGGCCGTTCACGAAGGCGAGGTTCGCGGTTCCGTTCGGATCCATACGTGGTCCCTCTGTCGATGTCCGGAAACGGAGCGCGCAGAGCATAACGAGCGTCCCCGGGACCATGTCGCGCCGGCCACGGCTCCGGGTGCCGACCTCCTAGGCCAACGCGACGAGCTCGAGCAGCTCGTCGTCCCAGAGCGCGAGCTCGCCCTCGGGCATCATCAGGACCTTGTGCGGCGAGAGCGCCTGCACGAATCCGACGTCATGGCTCACGAGCACCATCGAACCCGACCACCCCGCGAGCGCCTCCGCCACCGCCGTCCGCGAAGGCGGATCCAGGTTGTTGGTCGGCTCGTCGAGCAGCAGGAGGTTCCGTCGCCCCGCCACGAGCTGCGCGAGCGCGAGCTTGGTCTTCTCCCCACCGGAGAGCGTGCCGGCGTCCTGGAACGAGACCCGGCCGGTGAGGCCGAACATCCCGAGCAGGCCGCGGAGGTCCTGGTCCGAGGCGTCGACGGACTCGGCGCGGACGTGCGCGAGCACCGGCTCGCCGTCGCGGATGCCCTCATGCTCCTGCGCGTAGTACCCGAGCGAGACGCCGTGCCCGACGCGGGACCACCCCGCGTCCGCGGTCGTGACGTCCGCCAGGATCTTGAGCAGGCTCGTCTTGCCGGCGCCGTTCAGACCCATGATCAACATCCGCTCACCCCGGGCCACGTGGAACCCGATGCCCTCGAACACCGGCGGGCCGCCGTACCCTTTCGCGAGCCCCTCGGCCTCGAGCACGATCGCTCCCGCCCTGGGGGGTTCGGGGAACCGATAGCGCACGACGCGATCGTGGGTCGGCGCCTCCACGGCGCGCTCCGCGAGCTTGCGGACGCGGCTGTCGAGCGCCTTCGCCTTCCTGGCGCGCTTGACGGTCTGCCCGCGCATCGAATCCGCGAGCGTCTTCAGGCGCTTCACCTCGGCCTGCTGACGCCCGGCGAGCGCACCGAGCCGCGCCTCGTCGGCGCGGCGACCCGCCCGGTACTCCGAGTAGGTCCCCCGATACTGCACGACGCCGTCGCGGTCCAGGTGCAGGATCCGGGTGATCGCGCCGTCGAGCAGGCCGAGATCGTGGCTCACGACCACGAGCGCGCCGCGATACGCGGCAAGGAACTTCATCAGCCAGTGTTTGGCGTCGCTGTCCAGATGGTTCGTCGGCTCGTCCAGCAGCAGGAGGTCCGAACCCGAGAACAGGATCCGCGTGAGCTCGAGGCGGCGGCGCTCCCCTCCGGAGAGAGCCCGGACCGGCAGGTCGAGGCGGTCGTCGGGCAGACCGAGCCCGGCAGCGATCCGGCGCGCCTCCGCCTCGCCCGAGTAGCCTCCGGCCGCCCGGTACCGCTCCTCGAGCCGGGTGAAGCGCGCGACGTTCGGCTCGCTCGGGCGCTCCTCCATCGCGAGGCGGAACCTCTCGAGGCGTTCGGCCATCTCCTGCAGGCCTCGAGCCTCCAGGACGTAGGCGAGCGTCGAGTGCGTT
>DATEQE010000261.1:0-4402 GCA_035272825.1 Actinomycetota bacterium | reverse complement strand
TCCGCCGAACGGGATGAACGCGTACCGCGGCCGCTCGGGGTCGTCGTCGAGCCAGCGCTCGGGGCGGAAGGACTCGGGCTCGGGCCACCATCGAGGGTCGTGGTGCAGGAGCCACGGCGAGACCACGACGATCGAGCCCTGGTCGATCGCGTACCCGTTCGCCCGGTGGCCGGCGATGGCGGTCCGGCCGATCGCCCAGGCCGGCGGCCGTAGCCGGATCGACTCCGAGACCACGGCCTGCGTGTACGGGAGCTCGGGGAGGTCGGCGACCGAGGGCACGCGATCCGGGAGCACGGCGTCGAGCTCGGCGTGCAGGCGCGCCTCCGCCTCCGGGTTCCGCGAGAGCAGCCACCACGTCCACGTGAGGGCGATCGCGGTGGTCTCGTGACCGGCGAGGAACAGCGTGAGGGCTTCGTCCCGAACCTGCTCGTCGGTCATGCCGGCCCCGTCCTCACGAGCACGGAGCAGCAGCGCGAGGAGATCGTCCCCGCTCGCGCCGGCGGCACGGCGTTCGGCGATCATCTCCGCGATCACGCGGTTCAGGTCGGACTCGACGCGGCGGTAGCGGCGCATCGTGGGCGAGGGCAGCCGCACGAGCAGGCGGAACAGCGGCGAGTACACGCGGTCGAACATCCCGAGCGTGTCCGTGAGAGCCCGCCGGACGGTCGCGCTTCGCCGCTCGTCGACGTCCGTCCCGAACAACGTGTCGCCCACCACGGCGAGGGTGAGCGCGGACATCTCGGCCTGGATGTCGACCTCCTCGCCGTCGCGCCAGCGTTCAGCGGCGCGCTCGGCGAACCGGACCATCGATGCCGTGTAGGTCGCGATCCGCTCGTGGTGGAACATCGGCTGGATCAGACGCCGCCGGCGGAGGTGGGTGTCGTCCTCGCTGGTGAGGAGCGACTCGCCAAGCAGCATCTTCGCCGCCTGGATCGTCGGCCCCTTGTGGAACGAACGGTGCCGCCCCACCAGCACGTCGTGGACCAGGTCGGGGTGGTTCAGGAGGTACGCGGCCGAACCCGGCACGTCGATCGTGACCACGTCGCCGTACGCGGCCAGGCGTTCGAGGAGTCCCAGCGGATCGCTCCGGAACGCCCGGAGCGCGGCGAGCCGGGACAGGTCGGGACCCGGCGGTCGCATGGTCGTCGTCACGGAGCCATCATCGGCGACGTGGGCGCGACCGCAACCCGTAGGCTTCGGGCATGCTCCCCGACGGCTTCGAGATCCGGCCGCCCGCGTTCGAGGAGGTCGAGGACGTGACCGAGATGCTGGTGGCCACCGATCTGGCCGACACCGGCACGTCAGAGTCCGATGCCGACCTCATCCGCGACCAGTGGTCGTCCCCGGGGTTCCAGCCGTCCGAGGACGCGTGGGTGGTCACCGCTCCGAGCCGCGCGATCGTCGCCTACGGGAGTGTCACACCCGATGGCGAGGGCACGGTCAAGTCTTGGGGGGTCATCCATCACGAACACCGGGGACGCGGGCTCGGCGCCGCGCTCCTGGACCGGATGGAGGCTCGGGCCTCCGAACGCCTGCGAGGGATCCCCGCGGGGAAGCTGCACACGGCCGTCAACGACGCGGACGCCTCGGCGGCGGAGTTGGTGCGACTACGCGGGTTCGCGTACGTGCGGACGTTCCGGCACCTGCAGATCGATCTCGCCGGCCCACCGCCCGATCCGGGCGAGCCCCCCGACGGGGTCGCGATCCGCGGCATCGAGCCCGAACGCGACCTCCGACGGATCCATGCGATCTTCGTCGAGGCGTTCAGCGGGGAGTGGGGCTACCGCCCGATCCCCTTCAAGGAGTGGGTCGGGAATGAGATCGAGGTACCCAGCTTCGACCCCAGCCTGTGGCTGCTCGCGACCTCGGGGGACGAGGCTGTCGGTGCGCTCACGGGCGTCGTGTGGGGCGACCGGGGCTGGGTGGGCGAGCTCGGCGTTCTCGCGCCGTGGCGCGGCCGCGGAATCGCCTCGGCCTTGCTGCGACGGGCGTTCGCCACCTTCGCGTCGCGCGGACTGCCACGGGTGATGCTGAACGTGGACTCCGAGAACTCGACCGGTGCGGTCCGCCTCTACGAGCGGGTGGGGATGCGCACCGCTCGCGCGTGGGACGTGTACGAGAAGCGCGTGGTCTGACACACGCCACTTCTGGTCAGAAGCATCGACACGCGATCGTTCTCGCACGTCGACTGCTCCAGCGCCCCGTGACGAGGGTCACGCCGAGACTGTGTGCGTCGCCACCGCGGTGTCGGCGTGATCGGAGCAGGCTCAGCGAAGGATCGGAGGAAGAACCGGAAGGAGGTGCGCGATGAGCGCAAGGGTCGAGTCGCCGCCCATCGGCGGAGGGACGCTCGGTGGGTCGTTCGTGATCGCGGTCGTCGTCGCGTTGTCGATCGGGGCGTTCGTCGGAAGCCTCGTCACCTACGCCATCGACAGCGATGGTGGGACGTCACCCACCTTCGTTGCGCGAGGGACACCTGCGTTGACGGCTGTGGACGTGGGATATGGCTCGAAGGCGATCGAGGGCCCGATGCTCGCCGAGCGGTTCAGCGGGCTGGGATCGGCGGTCGTCTGGGACGCCGGCAAGCTCGAGGCGATGGAGGGCCGTCAGCTGGCCGAGCAGTTCCGGAGCGAAGCTGGCTCGGCGGTCGTCTGGGACGCCGGCAAGCTCGAGGCGATGGAGGGCCGTCAGCTGGCAGGGGAGCCTCGTCAGAGGCCGCACGGAGGTCCCCTCGGCTGAATCGGATCGATCGAGTGGAGCAACGAGAACGTAAACAGGAAGGCCGGGCTCGATACCCAGTGCCCGGCCTTCCCGATCCGTGCACGAGGTTGGTGTCTAACCTGGGAAGACCCGTGATGAACGAAGTTCTTGGCGACCGCATTACGCGGTAACTAAGGGCGGTCGAAGCGCAGAGATGCGAGCTGCGTCTGAGCTTGCTGGATCGCATCCGCGAGCCAGCCACCGTCCTGCGGACCCCGCGTGTCCTCTCGCGGGAACATGAACTGGTTGAGCGTCTCGTCCGAGCCGAACTGGATCCCCTTGGTCCGCAGGTACTCGCCGACCGCGAACTCCCAGGAGAACAGCGCGGTCCCGTCGTCGAACGCCTGCACGGTGTAGGTCAGGAACGCGTTCGGCTCGGCGACCAGCACCTGCACGCCGCGCGGGGTGCGGCCCGCTGCGGGATGGAACCCCAGCGTCGCCAGCGTCTCCTCGAAGTCCATCTCGCGCAGCGTACCCGCGCGGTCTACGGGACGGCCTTCAGCACGCCCTCGGTCACGTCGGGCTCGACCTTGGCTGCGACGACCGCCGCCGTTCGGCCGCGGGCGATCGACCCGCGGGCCTTGCCGAGACCCGAGCGGAGCTCGTCGACCCCGTTGGAGACCATCGTGGCGGCGCGAGCGACCTTGTTCTCGAGGACGAGCTGCATCGCGTCGAGCACCGTGACCACCTCCTCGAGCGCCGAGCGCGCGTCGTCCGCGTCGCCGAACCGATGCGCGAGGCTGTAAAGGAACAGGAGCACCGGCAGGGCCGTCGAGTACGGCACGATCACCACGCCGCGTGCGAACGCGTCGGCGTGCGCCCGTCGCAGGACTTCGTACGCCGCGTCGGGGACGGCGGCGACCGCGACCGGCGCGGTGAGCGACGGGTCGAGGTACTGCGCCACCTCCCGCGCGCGGAGCGCGACCTGGCGTTCGACCTCGCGCGCGAACGCCTCGCGCTGGGTCGGGTCGTCGGCGGCCTCGAGCGCCTCGAGCTCGGCCACCGCGGACCACTTGGAGTCGACCGGCAGCCGACGGCCGTCCGGGAGCAGCAGCCCGAACTCGACCACTCGGCCGTTCACGCGCAGATCGGTGACGAGCATGCCCGGTGGGAGCTGCGCGAGGTGCTCGCGGAGCACGTTCTCGCCGGCGCGGCCCTTCGAGGCGCTGCCGACGAGCACGGTCGAGAGCCGGCGGACGATCTCCCAGGACTCCGCGTCGCGTTCGCGCCGCTCGTCCTCGCGCAGGGCGAGCGCCTCCAGCACGCGGCGGGCGCCGGCGAGGTCCACGCGCAGATGCTCGGCCGAGCCGTCGCGAGCGGCCGCAGCGTCGGCGAGCCGGCGGAGCTCGGCCGCCTGCACCTCGAGCCGCGCCTCCACCCGCGTCGACGGCGTCGAGGCCGACCTCCGCCATATCCCGAACACCACCGCCCCGAGCGCCGCGCCGAGCACGAGTCCGAGCACCGCGTAGCCGAGCTGGGTCATCCGCTCCTCCTTGTCCCCGGCAGCGTAGGGACGGGGAGTGACAAAACCTGTGGCGACGACCTCGCGCGTGCCTAGGGAGCCGAGCCGGCCACGATCTCGCCGCCCTTCAGCACGAGGGCGGGTTCGAGCACCGCCTTGATGTCCTCGAGCGGGTTCGAG
>DATEQE010000260.1:0-2982 GCA_035272825.1 Actinomycetota bacterium | reverse complement strand
GGCGGTGATGTCGATCGCGTCCGCGGCCTCCGGGCCGGTCGCGACCTTCTCCATGTAGACGGCCGCGCCGGGGAAGAACATCGAACCGCGTTCGGCCAGCGCGATCACCGAGAGCGCGTTCGGCTGTCCGACGGCGGTCAGACGCGTCCCGTCGATCGGGTCGACGGCGACGTCGCACGCAGGTCCCTCGCCGGTCCCGACCGACTCGCCGTTGTAGAGCATCGGGGCCTCGTCCTTCTCGCCCTCCCCGATCACGACGACGCCGTCCATCGAGACCGAGTCGATCATCAGGCGCATCGCGTCGACCGCGGCCTGATCGGCCGCGACCTTGTCGCCCCGGCCCACCCATCTGCCTGCCGCGAGCGCCGCGGCCTCGGTGACACGGACGAGCTCCAGTGCGATGTTGCGGTCCGGACGGTCCTCCATCGCGCGATCCTCCCGGTTCGAGCGGTCTTTTGTTCGTCTCTCTGGGGACTGCCGGGCCATCCTACGTGCGCGCCCGCCGCTCGCGCGCGGGCGAGACGAGGCCTCGTTCCTCGCACCATTCGAGCGTGCGTCGCAGCGTCGTCTCGACCGGCGTGTAGCGCAGGCCGAGCTCCTGCGCCGCCCTCGAGCCGTCGTACCGGTGGCCGTGGAGCAACGTCCGAACGGCCTCGGGGCACAGGGTCGCTTCGCGACGGAGGGCCCTCGCACCCACCCAGGCGATCTCGCCGCCCACCGTCGCGACCCAGCCAGGCGCGAACCGCACCTTGCGGGGGAGCCCCCAGATCCGGTCGAGCAGGTCGACCGCCTCGCGCGTCGTCAGGTTGGCTCCCGACAGCAGGTACCGCTCGCCGGGCGTCCCGCGCGTCTCGGCCAGGACGTGGCCCCTCGCGCAATCCTCGATGTCGACGAGCGAGATCGTCGTGTTGACGAGCACGGGGAGCCGTCCGTTCACGACCTCGAGCAGGAGGCGCGCCGAGCCGGTCGCTCGCCCCGGCCCCTGGACGGAGGAGGGGTTCACCGACACCACCGCGACCTCGAGCGACCCCGCGAGCTCGAAGACGCGTCGTTCGGCCAGGTGCTTGGAGCGCTCGTAGGCGGAGAGGTACGAGCCTCGGTGCGGCGAGTCCTCTCGACCCACCGTGTGCCGGGGCTCGCCGATCGCCGACGAGGACGATGTGTAGACGACGCGTCCGACGCCCGCGTCGGCGGCGGCGCGGACCATCGTCGCCGAGCCCTCGACGTTGGTGCGGACCATGTCGATCGGATCCCGCGGGCACATCGCGTTGACGCCCGCGACGTGGAAGACGGTCGAGCAACCGCGCATCGCCTCGGTCAGCGACCCGAGATCCAGCACGTCGCCCCGGACCGCCTCGGCACCGAGCGCGGCGACCGCGTCCTCGGAGGCTTTCGACCGCGCCAGTGCGCGGACGCTGCGGCCGTCGGCGACGAGGCGTCGCAGGAGAGCCCGCCCCACGACACCGGTCCCGCCGGTGACCAGAACCGGTTCGGTCACGCGGCCGGGTCGCGGTCCGTGGTGATCGATCCGCGGAACCGTACGACGTACTCGAGACCGGAGAGCACGGTGATGACGGCCGCCGTGATCATCGCCCACTGATCCAGGTACAGCGGGCCGATCGGTTCGCCGGGACGCAGGATCGCGAGGAAGATCGCGAGGAACTGCACGTTGGCCTTCGCCTTGCCCCAGACCGACGGCCGGACGAGGTCGCCGGTCGACGCGACCGCGCCCTTCAGGCCGATGATCAGGATCTCGCGGCCGATGATGATCACGGCGATCCACGGCGACACCCGTCCGACCACCAGCAGGCCGATCAGCGCGCCGGCGACCAGCAACTTGTCCGCCGTCGTGTCGAGGAAGTTGCCGAACACGCTCGTCTGCGCCCAGCGGCGGGCCAGGAGCCCGTCGAAGAAGTCGGTGAGCGCTGCAAGCGCGAACAGCACCGCGGCGATGGTGAACGCCGTCTCGTTCTCGGGTCCAGCGAGGATCAGCGCGAGGATCACCGGGACGAGCGCCACCCGAGCCCACGTCACGACCTTGAGGAACGCTGCGGCGCGGAGGTCGGCGGCGGTGGTCACGGCTTCGTCGGCATCGTAGCAGCGCGCCTCGCCGCGAACGCCCGGCGGCGCCGGTGCTCCTCGGCGTCTCCGTGCTTCCGGGTCGTGGATCCGGAGATGGTGGTCGTCGCCGCCATCCCGCCCTCGCAGCTCTGACTGACTAGGCTGAGCTGCATGGACATGCCGACGATCCTCACGGTCGACGATTACGAGCCGCTCGCGAGACAGGTCCTGCCGGCGGACGTCTTCGACTACTTCGCGGGCGGCGCTGGGGACGAGTGGACCTTGGCCGAGAACCGGCGCGCGTTCGAGCGCTGGGTGATCCGGCCCCGGATGCTGACCGGCGCGTGGCCGGTCGATCCCTCCACGCGGATCCTCGGGACCGACATCGCGTTCCCCGTGCTCGTCGCGCCGTGGGCCTATCAGCGGCGGGCGCACGCCGACGGCGAGCTCGCGACCGCTCGCGCCGCCGCTCGGGCCGGCACGATCATGGTGGTCTCGAGCACCACGGCCGATTACCTCGAGGAGATCGCGGCCGCTTCGGAAGCCCCGAAGTGGTGGCAGCTCTACGTGTTCACCGATCGTGGTGAGACGGTCGAGATGCTGCAGCGGGTGCATGCCGAGGGGTTCGCGGCCGTGTGCTTCACCGTCGACTTCCCCGCCAGTGGCCTGCGCCATCGCGATACGCGGAGCGGGTTCGATATGCCGATCGGTCTGCCCCAGGACGATCTCACGTTCGCTCCCGACCTCACCTGGGACGATCTCGCGTGGATCCGGGAGGCCGCTCCGGTGCCGCTGCTCGTGAAGGGGCTCCTGACCGCCGAGGACGCGCTGCTCGCCGTCGAGGCCGGCGTCGACGCGATCGTCGTGTCGAACCACGGCGGCCGTCAGCTCGATTCGGTCCACGCGCCGATCACCGTGCTC
>DATEQE010000259.1:0-2784 GCA_035272825.1 Actinomycetota bacterium | reverse complement strand
TCGCCCGCGGCTGAGGCTCGGCCCCTCAGCCCAGGATCCGCGCCTCGCCGAACCCCGCGTCTAGCCCGCCGGCACGCTCGAACCGGCGAGGGTGGAACTGTTCGAGACCCGGGTCCGCATCCGCTCCTGTCAGCAGGTCGGCGATGTGCGCGCCGAGCGCGGGCGCGAGCTTGAAGCCGTGGCCGCTCGTCCCGGCGTCGACGAACACCCCGGGCGCGATCTCGCCGATCACCGGCTGCCAGTCCGGGCTCACGTCGTACAGGCTGGCCCAGCCACCGCGAGCGGTCGCGTGCCGCAGCGCCGGCGCGCGCCGGACGACGCCCGCTCCGAGCCGCTCGGCCTCGTTCGTGCCGACACGCTCGTCGAAGTCGTCGGGGTCGACGGTGGGCTCGGGGTGGAGCGGGCCCATGAGGAACAACTCGTCGCCCTCGGGACGGAAGTAGTAGCCGTTCGGTAGGTCGCCGTGGGCCGGGACGCGAGTGTCGTCGCTCCACGCGAAGGTCGCGACGATGTGGCGCTCGACCGTGAGCGGGAGGTCGGCGCCCACCATCGCCGCGAGCGGTGCGCTCCACGGACCCGCGGCGATCAGGACGCGTTCGGCCTCGACCGAGGCATCGGTCGTCGACACGGCCCAGGCCGAGCCGTCGCCCTCGATCGCGGTGACGCCGTGACCCAGGCGGATCTCGGCGCCGAGCTCGCGGGCCCGTTGGAGCAGGCCCTGCGTCGTGAGCACCGGATCGGCGTACCCCGCGTCGCGCTCGAACGCCGCGATCGCGATCCCGTCGAGGTCGAACGCCGGCCACTCCGCCACCACCTGCTGCGGTTCGAGGAGGTCGGTCGGGATGCCCTGGTCGTTCAGACGCGGCACGACCTCGCGCACCGTCGCCTCGTCCTCGGGCGGATGCAGCACCAGCAGGCCGGTCTCGCGGAACCCCGCGTCCCGCCCGGTGTGCTGCTCGAAGTCGCGGAACATCGCGATCGAGTCGTGCGCTACCCGGGCCAGGAACGCGTTCGTGTAGTAGGCGCGGACGATCGCGCTCGAACGCCCGGTCGGGCCTCCCGCGGGCGACGTCCGCTCGATCACGACCGTTCGGACGCCGCGGCTCGCGAGGTGGAACGCCACGCTCCCGCCATGCACTCCGGCTCCGATCACCGCGACGTCGTAGGAACTCATGCCACGGCGCGCTAGCTCCGCGGATCGGCCTCGGTCACCACGTCGGCCGTGCCGGCGCGCTTGGCCACGACGGCGAAGCGGTCGTTCTCGAAAACGACCCGCTCGATGTCGCCGATGAAGTGCTCAGGCACGATCGCGAACTGCCGCGCGTCGCTCCGGACGCCCTGGTATTCCGCCATCTCGATGACCTCGTCGCAGGACTTGAGGGCGCATTCGCAGGCAATCCTCATCCGCCGACCGGCGGATCGTCCTGGTGGGCCTGCTCGATCTCCTCGTTGATCTTCCTGGACGCGGCCTCGTTCAGGGCCATCCGTTCCTCGCGCGAGGTCATGGCGGGATTATCCCCGAGACGGAGCGAGGCGATCCCCGCCGGTCGCCTTCTTGGGACCACCGGTCGGCACCGACCCGCGTAGACTCAGCAACCGGAAGCGTCCCCGGCCCGGAGGGAGCGTTCCATGGCGAAGGATTCGGATGTCCCCGTCGACCTGTACATCGCTGCCTACGGCGATGCCGACGCCGCCCAGCGAGACTTCGACGCCCTCAAGGAGCTGGTCCGTGACGGCGTGATCTTCGTGGACGTCGCCGTGCTCGTGAGCCGCGACGCCGAGGGCAAACTCACGGTGAAGGAGAACGCTCACGAGGTCGCGAAGGGCGGCATGGTGGGCGCGCTCGGCGGTTTCGTCCTCGGGTTGATCTTCCCGGCCGGGGTCATCGCGGCTACCGTGGTCGGCGGCGCGGCCGGCGCGGGGATCGGCGGACTCACGTCCCACCACCGCGAACACGAGATCAAGAAAGAGCTCGAGGACGTCCTGCCGCCCGACTCCTCGGGCATCGTCGCCATCTTCGACGAGGTCTGGGTGGCGCAGGTCGAGAAGGCGCTCGCCAAGGCCGAGAAGATCGACAAGGAGCAGATCGACCGCGAGAGCGTCGAGAAGGCCAAGGAGGCGGCGAGCGCCGCGAGCTAGACGATCGACCGAGGAGCGTCCTGCGCGTGCTGGGGATCATCGGGGCCGGTGCCGGCATCCCACCCGAGATGTCGAACGCGACGTCGTGGAGCATGGCGGAGAGCTTCGTCCTGTTGCTCGGGTACGTCCTGGCGTTCGCGATCGCCGTCGGGCTCGTCGCGTGGGTGGACAGCAAGTTGAGCTCACGAAGGCTGTTCCGCGAGATCTACCGCGAGCTCGGGATCGGCAGAGGTCCTTCTCGGTAGCAGGGTCAAGCGTTACGCTTGGGCCTCGCTGCACCCGAGGGGAGGCAAGGATGGACCTGCCAGACGCGCTGGAGCAGCTGAGGAATGCGACCCACTCTCTCAAGCTGTTCCTGTCTTGGGTCGAGAGCCAGACCGACGAGCAGCTGAGCGAGATGAGCAACGACGACTGGATGGCGCTCTTCAGCGCCGGTCACGACCTGGAGGAGCGGGCGATCGAGCTCGATCGGGAATTGACCCGGGGCAAAGAGGCTCGACCCGCCTAGGAGAGCGCTGAAGAAAGCGAATCTGGGGTTGGTCGGCGCGGATAGCGTCATTGATCGTCAGAGATTCGTCGAATAGCCGGACGAGGGCGGCGTTGAGTCCGAGCCCTGCCTGTCTCGTCAGGTAGCCGAGGCCAGCA
>DATEQE010000258.1:0-3987 GCA_035272825.1 Actinomycetota bacterium | reverse complement strand
TACGGGGCACGAGTCCGGACTATCCGGACTTCCGTCACGGGTCCACGGCGGGACCGGCCGGTCCGCCACCCGAGCACACCGAGCGCGAGATCGATCGGATCGCCGCAGAACGCCGCCGTGAGGACGAAGTCCTGCGGAGTCACCCGCGACCGTCCCTTTGGTCGCACCCGTTCCGACGGCATCGCTAGGCGTCGATCGCTGAGCCGTACCGCGAGGAACGATCAGCGGGGGTCGGGCCGGTCCAGGTTCCAGTGCCGGACCACGGAGCAGAGCCACACCGACTCCTTCAACGGCGCCACCGCGAATCGTCCGATCGCGCGCTGACCACCCTCGTGGTCGCTGTAGAGCAGCTCGATCGCGAACACGCGAGGCGCCCGGACGGCCTCGAGCAGGGCGGCGTACTCGGGATCGTCCCGATCGCGGATCGCTGCCTGCCAGAACCCGACGTCGTCGCCGGGGACGTAGAGGTCCCGCAGCTGCCGGCGGAACCCGTCGGGCTCGGCGTGCGCGTGATCCTCGTGTAGGTCTTGCAGCACCAGGTGCCATCCGTGGATCACCGCGACGCCCGAACCGGAGTTGCGGACCGACATCGCGAGGTAGAGGTTGCCGTCGACGACCTCCGCGATCGCTCCCGAGCCCGAGAGCCGGGCCCAGTGCTCGTCGCCCCACATGATCTTCTGTTCGGTGTCGGTGAGCCGCGACGGCATCAGGAGCGGCCGGATCCCGATCTGCATCGAGTACTCGGCGGTGCGCGCCGCACGGTTGGCGGCGCGCACCGCCACAAACGTCGCGAGGGCCAGGACGAGCGTGCCCAACGCCGTCGCCAGCGAGGCCGCCGTCGACCAGTCCCACATGCGCCACAACCTACCGAACGACCGCACAGGAGCCTCCCGGCTGCAGCCCTGTGCCATGCTTAGCCGGATGCCCAGGGAGAGCTCGGCCGTGGGGAGCTGGCGCCGCGAGCTCGCGAACGCGTTGCGTGACAAGCGCGCCACCGTGGGCGTGGTGGGGCTCGGCTACGTCGGGCTCCCGATGCTCGTCTGTGCCGCGCGGGCCGGGTTCCGGGCCGTCGGTCTGGATGTCGATCCCACCCGTGTCGAGGCGCTGTCCCAGGGGCGTTCGTACGTCTCCGACGTCCCGAACGAGGTGCTGGCCGACATCCGGTCGAGTCTTCGGGTCTCCACCAGGCCGAGCGTGCTCCGCGACTGCGACGTCGTCCTGATCTGCGTTCCGACGCCGCTGACCGACAACAGCCCCGACCTCGGGTACATCGAACGCGCGGGGCAGTCGGTCGCCGCGTCGCTCCGGCGCGGCGTCCTGGTCGTCCTCGAATCGACGACCTACCCGGGAACCACCGAGGAGGTCCTCCGACCGATCCTGGAGGCCTCGGGCCTGCGAGCGGGCCGGGACTTCGCCCTCGCATACTCGCCCGAGCGTATCGACCCCGGACGCGAGCTTGATCACATCGCGAAGACCCCGAGGATCGTGGGAGGACTCACCAAGGGCGACGGCGAGCTCGCGGCCCGCTTCTATCGGTCGTTCATCCACGAGGTCGAACTGGTCTCGACCCCCCGAGAGGCCGAGATGGCCAAGCTGATCGAGAACACGTTCCGCAACGTGAACATCGCGCTCGTGAATGAGCTCGCGTACCTGTCCAAGGATCTCGACGTCGACCTGTGGGAGGCGATCGGCGCGGCGTCCACCAAGCCGTACGGCTTCATGCCGTTCTGGCCGGGGCCGGGCGTCGGAGGACACTGCATCGCGATCGACCCCTCATACCTGTCGTGGCGCGTCGGACAGCGCACCGGTCACCGGCTGACCTTCGTCGAACACGCCCAGGAGGTCAACGCGAAGATGCCGGGCTTCGTCGCCCAGCGCGTATCGCAGGCGCTCAACGACCAGGGGAAGCCGCTGCGCGGCTCGAAGGTGCTGGGCATCGGCGTGACCTACAAGCAGGACGTGAACGACGTCCGCGAGTCGCCCGCGCTGATCGTCCTCGAGCGGCTGTGGGCGGACGGGGCCAAGGTGGAGTATCACGACCCGTTCGTGCCGTCGCTCGAGCTGGCGGGCAGGCGGTTCGGGTCGAAGGCGCTTACCCCCGAGCGCCTTACGTCGCAGGACGTGGTGGTGGTGCTCACGGCGCACTCGTCCGTCGATTTCGCGGAGGTCGTCCGCCATGCGCCATTGGTGGTCGATACGCGCGGCGTGACGCGCGGCCGGCATCCGAACGTCGTCCGGCTGTGAGGGTCGGTCACGGAGCTCGGTCGGACGTCGCGCTCGGAGCGGCGGCCCGCTCGCTCTGGACCACGTCGGCGACGATCCGATCGAGCCCGAGGGTCGGCCGCCATCCCGTGAGCATCTGGATCTTCGAGATGTCCGGGACGCGCCGCTCCATGTCCTCGAAGCCCTCCTCGTACGCCTCTTCGTACGGGATGTGCACGACGCTCGAGGTTGATCCGACGGCGTTGATGACGATGCGGGCCAGGCGGTCGATCGACAGCTCGTACGGCGCACCGACGTTGAACACATCGCCGACCGCGCCCGGATGGTCCAGCAGCGCGACGAGTGCTTCGACCGCGTCCACGACGTGGCAGAAGCACCGGCGTTGCTTGCCGTCGCCGTACACGGTGAGGTCGTCTCCCTCGAGCGCCTGACGCACGAACCGAGGCATGACCATCCCGAACTCGCCCGTTTGACGCGGGCCGACGCAATTGAACAGGCGCGCGACGATCGAGGGGACGCCGCGGTCGCGCCAGTACGCGCGGGCGAGGATCTCGTCGACCGCCTTGCTCGTCGAGTACGACCACCGCGCCTTGAACGGCGACCCCAGGATGCGATCGGCGTCCTCGTGCAGCGGACCGGACGCGTTCTTGCCGTAGATCTCCGAGGTCGATGTGATCAGGATCGTGCGACCCGAGGACGCGGCGGCTTCGAGCACGATCTCGGTCCCGCGGATGTTCGTGAGGAGCGACTCGAGCGGCCGTTCGACGATGAGCTTGACGCCCACCGCCGCCGCGAGGTGGACGACCACCTCGGCCTCGTCCACCAGTTCGCTGACCGAGGGATGATCGAGGATCGTTCCACGAACGAGCCTGAACCGTGGATCACCCTCGAGATGCGAGACGTTGCGCAGGGACCCGGTCGACAGGTCGTCCAGCGCCACGACCTCGTCGCCTCTTCCGATCAGCCGATCGGCGAGGTGCGACCCGATGAATCCGGCACCGCCGGTGATGAGGTAGCGCATACTCCACGAGTCATCGTAGTGGGCCACGACGCCCGAGTAGGGTCGGCCGGACTGACTACGCTACGTTGCGGGGTCGTTCGGCCTGTGCATAGATGCCCGAAGCGAGCAACCTGCCGGCGATGGTCAAGGGGGAGGGCATAACCGACGAACGCACGTTCGGACGAGACCGGTCGCGCATCGCGCGCTTCCGTTCGCTCCCACCCTCTGATCGAACCCTGTTCCTGATCGCCCTGCTGGCGATCGCCTCGGTACGCGTGGGCCTGTGGTTGACGTCGTTCCGGCGTTTGCATCGTTCCCTCGCGCTTATCGCGCGTCCGACCGGATCATCCGATCCGACCACGGGCGAAGTCGACCGGATCGGATGGGCGGTCTGGTCGGCGGCTCGCTTCGTCCCTGGCGCGACCTGCCTGCCCCAGGCGTTGGCCGCCGAGGCGATCCTTCGCCGCCGGGGACACCCGGCGGATCTGCGGCTCGGCGTGACCCGCGGCCCGGACGGGGTCGAGGCGCACGCCTGGGTGGAGTCCTACGGCCGGGTCATCGTGGGTGACGGCGACCTGGATCGGTTCGAGCCGCTCGAAGCCTCAGACCCTGCTCGCTCCGGCTAGGGCCAGACGTTGTCGGGGGTTCGGGCGGCAGCGCGCCGGCCCTTGCCGTTCGAGCCTTCGTCCATGCCGGAGTCTTCGTGCCGGTAGTGGTAGTGGTAGGCGTACCGGCCCGCATGCGAGTAGTAGCGTGCCTTCGAA
>DATEQE010000257.1:0-3899 GCA_035272825.1 Actinomycetota bacterium | reverse complement strand
CACGTGCGTGCGCGCTCGCCGCCGCCCGATGCGGGCTCGCGAGCCTGTCCGTCGCGGTGCGCGAAGCCTCGCGGGCGGACGACCTGCGCGCCGCGCTCGAGGGCTCGGCCATCGAGATGCAGGTGGTCGGGTTCGACGAGGCCTCGCAGGTCGAGGCCGACCTGATCGTGAACGCGACGCCGCTCGGCGTCCACGGTGAGGAGCTACCGCTCCCGCCGCTTCCCCCCGGGGTCGTCGGGGTCGATCTTCTCTACCGGCCGGGCGTGACCCCGCTCCAGCGCGCTGTGCGCGACGCGGGTGGCGCGGCGTTCGGTGGTCTCGGGCTGTTGCTCCAGCAGGCGGCGATCTCGTTCGAGCTCTGGACCGGTCAGTCGGCGCCGCTCCCCGTGATGTCGGCGGCCGCGCTGGGCGAGCTCGCGGAGCCGGGCACCCCGGCTCCGGCGGCGACCACGGACTGAGAACGCGGACCGTTCGGCCTCCGCCGGACGGGTGTCCCTCAAGCGCCCCCTCGCGCCTCCCGATGGTTCCGGAAGGAGGTCACCGTCCTTGGAAGACTTCAACGCGCTCGCGATGTCGCTCGCGCAAGACATGGCCGACGTTCGCGGTTGCCTGATCCTGTCCCGCGACGGGTTGGTCCTCGGGGCGCATCCGGCCGAGTCGGAGCGCACCACCACGCGCGCCTGGATCCGGTTCGCCACGATCGGCGACCCCGAACGCGGATTCGCGCAGTTCGGCTCGGAGACGTGGTGCTACGTGCGCCGAGCCCCGTACGCGGGGTTCGCCGTCGCCGGACCCGGAGCACGGCCCGGCCTGGTGATCGACCACATGGAGCAGGTGCTGCTGGAGGCCGAGGAGAGCCGGTCGCGGCAGGAAGGGCCGCGCGGGACCGAGGACGCGACGGTGGCCCCTCGATCCAGGCCGAGGTCGTATCTGAACCCCGAGCCCCCAGGGCCGGATCCCCTGGTGATCGACATCCCGGCGCCGGTCGTCGCGGGCTCCTCGAGCGGCGACCCGCCCGACCCGCCCCCGCCGTTCCCCGGCCCGGAGCCGGAGACGACCGACGAACCCCCCGGCGATGACGCGGAGACCGCCGAACGGGCGGCCGACCCGTTCGCCGAGCTCGTGGGCGAGGCGAACGAGCCGGTTGCCGACCAGCCTTGGGAGCCGACCTCGCCCGTGCCGCTCCCCGACCCGCTGCGCTGGCCCCACCGCGGACCAGAGCCCGACGCCGAACCGCGGCTCGAGCCCGTCGACGAGGCGGACGAGGCGTCGGGAGCGGGGCCGGAGACGGGCCCCGGAGCCGGGTTCGAGCCCGAGCACCGGGCCGCGGAGGAGGACGACGACGTCGACCGATTCTCGCTCGCGCGGGAGTTCGGCCGGCTGCTTCAGAGGGGAGAGGACCCTGCCGATGGTTAGGCGACCCAGGGACCGAAGGGCCTAGCCCACATGGTGACGACCCAGCGAACGCCGAAGCAGCTCGGGCAGATCCTGCTCGAGCAGGGTCTCATCTCCGAGGAGCATCTTCAGCGCGCCCTCGATGAGCACCGCAACACGCCCAAGTCGCTCGGCCGGGTGCTGATCGATCTGGGCTACATCCGCGAACGGGACCTCGTCCGAGCGCTCGCCGAGCAGGTGGGCCTCGAATTCGTCGACCTGACCGAGTACCGCATCGATGCCGCGGCGACCGCCCTGCTGCCCGAGGCCCTGTGCCGCCGCTATCGCGCCCTCCCGATCGGGGAGGAGGACGGCAAGCTCCTGGTGGCCATGTCGGACCCGGCGAACGTGTACGCGCTCGACGACATCCGGTCGATCACCGGCCGGGACGTCCGTCCGGTGGTCGCCACGTCGAACGACGTCGAGCAGGCGATCCAGAAGTTCTCGGGGATGAGCGAGCAGGTCGAGGCGCTCGCCTCGGAGGCCGCCGATGCGCTCGACAGCGAGGCCGGCGTCACGGTCGAGGCGGCGGTCGAGGACGCCCCGATCGTCAAGCTTGTGCAGGCGATCATGACGCAGGCCGCGGCCGACCGAGCGTCGGACGTGCACATCGAGCCGACCGAGACCGACGTCCGTGTGCGGTTCCGCGTGGACGGCGTTCTGCACGAGATCATGCACTCGCCCAAGAGCATCCAGGGCGGGCTGATCAGCCGCCTCAAGGTCATGGGCGACCTGAACATCGCCGAGAAGCGCATCCCGCAGGACGGGCGCCTCTCGCTGCGGGTCAACAATCGGAGCCTGGACCTGCGGCTGGCCACCCTGCCGACCGTCCACGGCGAGAAGATCGTGATCAGGATCCTGGACAAGACCAACGCCCTGCTCCAGCTCTCCGAGCTCGGCTTCCTCCCGCAGGCGTTCGAGAGCTACGAGCGTTCGTTCCGCAAGCCGTACGGCGCGATCCTCGTGACGGGCCCAACCGGCTCGGGCAAGTCGACGACGCTGTACGCGACGCTCAACATCGTCAACAGCATCGACCGGCACATCGTGACCGTCGAGGATCCGGTTGAGTACCGGCTCCCCGGCGTCAACCAGATCCAGGTGAATCCGAAGGCGGGGCTCACGTTCGCGTCCGCGCTCCGATCGATCCTTCGCGCGGACCCCGACATCATCCTGATCGGTGAGATCCGCGACCGCGAGACGGCGATGATCGCGGTCGAATCCGCGCTCACGGGTCACCTCGTGCTCTCGTCGCTCCACACGAACGACGCACCGTCGGCGATCACGCGACTGATCGAGATGCAGGTCGAGACGTTCCTGGTGGGCTCGGCCATCGACTGCGTGGTCGCCCAACGGCTCGCGCGCCAGCTCTGCGAGAAGTGCAAGCAGGCGTTCACGCCCGAGGAGTCGGAGCTGATCGAGGCGGGGTACGCCGAGTCCCGGATCCCCGACCTCGGTGTGTTCTTCCGACCGTCCGGGTGCCAATCGTGCTCGAACACCGGGTACCGAGGGCGGATCGGCTTGTACGAGGTCATGCCGATGACCGAGGAGATCGAACGCCTCGCCGTCGAGCGCGCCTCGTCCGAGACCGTGAAGCGGGTCGCGATCGAGCAAGGGATGTACACCCTCCGCGACGACGGGCTCCACAAGGCCGCGTCGGGGCTGACCTCCATCGAAGAGATCGCAAGGGTGGTGAAGTGATTGAGCTCGGAGGGCCGAGACGACGAGGTCCAGATCCCGATCCCCGAGCTGCTCGAAGCGATGGTGGAACGCGGGGCGTCGGACCTCCACATCACGGTGGGAACCCCGCCGACGATCCGGCAGTTCGGCGACCTCGTTCGCCTGGACGGGTACCCCGTCCTCGACAGGCGCGGTATCCAGGGGATGATCTACGCGATCCTGCCGCAGAAGATGCGCGAACGTCTCGAGCAGGAGCTCGAGCTCGACATGTCGTACTCGCTCCCCGGACGCGCGCGCTTCCGCGTGAACGTCTACTACCAGCGCGATTCCCTCGGGGCCGTGTTCCGCCTGATCCCGTACGAGATCCGCACCGTACAGGACCTGGGCCTGCCGAGCGTCGTGGCCGACCTCGCGAGGTCTCCACGCGGATTCGTCGTCGTCACCGGGCCGACCGGTTCGGGCAAGTCCACGACCTTGGCCTCGATGGTCGACATCGTGAACCGTGAGCGGCAGGCACACATCATGACCGTCGAGGACCCGATCGAGTTCCTCCACAAGCACAACAGCTGCGTCGTGAACCAGCGGGAGGTCGGGGCCGACACCCAATCGTTCGCGCAGGCCCTCAAGCACGTCCTTCGTCAGGACCCCGACGTCATCCTCGTCGGCGAGATGCGTGACCTCGAGTCGATGTCGACCGCGATCACGGCCGCCGAGACCGGGCACCTGGTCTTCGCCACGCTCCACACGCAAGACGCGCCGCAGACGATCGACCGCATCATCGACATGTT
>DATEQE010000256.1:0-2501 GCA_035272825.1 Actinomycetota bacterium | reverse complement strand
CACGGCGGGGGCGTTCCTGGGAGACCTCATCGCGCCCCGGCTCCCGGCGAACCTGCGCGAGGAGGCCGTCGTGATCGGCTGCCTGATGGGCGCCGGGGTGGGCGCGATGCTCTCGTTCTTCGCGTTCGAGCTCGTGGTGCTCGTGCTGTTCGCCACCGTCGTGGGCGCGTCCTCCGAGCTCGGGCGTCTCGCGTTCCAGACGCTGATGCAGCGGCTCGCGCCGGGCGGTTCGTACGGGAGGGTGTTCGTCCGGTACGAGATCCTGTTCCAGCTCGCGTGGGTCGGCGGCGCGTTGATCCCGGCGCTCGCGCCGATCGACTTCCGCGACGGCTTCCTGATCCTCGCGGCGTTGTACCTGGTCGCGATCATCGGGTTCCTGACCCCAGACATCCTCGCGCGCCGGCGTGGATGAGAGCGAGGAGGGGTACGGTAGGCTGCGGCGGAACCGTTCCGGGCGAGCGGCCGCGCCGGGGCGGGCGATCCGGGACGGAGGAGGAGCGGGTTCATGGCGGAGTGGGTGAAGGTCGGTTCGGCGGGCTCGGTGCCCGAGGGCGAGGTGACCGCGTTCGGCGTGGGCGAGCGTCAGGTGGCCGTCGCGAACGTCGAGGGCGACCTGCACGCGTTCGATGACACGTGCACCCATATGCAGTGCTCGCTCGCGGAAGGCGAGCTCGACGGCACGATCATCGAGTGCCCCTGCCACGGCAGCCAGTTCGACGTCACGACCGGCGAGGCGGTCGGCGGCCCCGCCGTCGACCCCGTGGGCGTGTTCGAGACCAAGGAAGAAGACGGCGAGCTGAAGGTCCTGGTCGACGACGAGTGACGGCCTTCGTCGTGGTCGGAGCGGGGCTCGCGGGCGCCACGGCCGCAGCGAGGCTCCGTGAGGAGGGGTTCGACGGGGATCTCGTCCTGATCGGCGCCGAGGCGATGGCCCCGTACGAACGACCGCCGCTGTCCAAGGAGTACTTGCGGGGCGAGTCCGATCACCACTTCGTCCGGCCGCCCGAGTGGTACGCGGAGCACGCGATCGACGCGCGGTTCGGCGCGAAGGCACAGCGCGTGAACGCTCGTGACCGCGCCGTGGAGCTCGAGGGCGGCGAGCGCGTGCCGTTCGACCAGGTCGTGATCGCGACCGGCGCTCGCAACCGCAGGCCGAAGATCGACGGCCTCGGTCTGCCCGGGGTGTTCGATCTCCGCTACGCGCCCGACGCCGATGCGATCAGGCAGGCCGCGAAGGAGGGCTCGAAGGCCGTCATGGTCGGGATGGGCTTCATCGGCGCCGAGGTGGCCGCCTCGCTCCGGCAGCTCGGCCTGGACGTCACGGTCGTGGAGTTCTTCGGTACGCCCCTGGAGCGGGTGCTCGGCCCGACGCTCGGCGGCGCGATCGAGTCCCTGCACCGCGATCACGGGGTCGAGATGATCTTCCGCGACGGCGCCGAACGGTTCGAGGGCGACGGGCGGTTCGAGGCGATGATCACCAAGGAGGGACGCCGGATCGAGGGGGACTTCGCCGTCGTCGGTGTCGGCGTCGAGCCCGTCACCGAGGTCGCCGAGGGGGGCGTCCCGGTCGACAACGGCATCCCGGTCGACGCCACCCTCTCGACGAGTGTCGAGGGCATCTGGGCGATCGGCGACGTCGCCCGGCACGACCACCCCGTCTTCGGTTCGATCCGGGTCGAGCACTTCGACAACGCCCTGAAGATGGGCGAGCACGTCGCGACGAACCTGCTGGGCACGCCGGCGGTGTTCGACGACGCCCACTGGTTCTGGTCGGATCAGTACGACGCCGAGATCCAGATGGCCGGTTTCGCGACCGAGTGGGACGATATGGTCGTGCGTGGCAGCATCCAGGACCGGAGCTTTGCGGCGTTCCTCTTGAAGGACGGCCGGCTCCTATCGACGTTCAGCATGAACCGGAAGTTCGACGTCCGGCGTTCGATGCCGTTGATCGCCTCGAAGGCGCACCCCGACCGCGAGCTGCTCGCCGATTCCGAGTTCGACCTCCGTCAGCTGCACCCACCCAAGGAGCCGGCGACATGATGCAGCCGAACGTCACCCACATGCCCTGCGACCTCAACCAGCAGCAGAAGCGGCACGACGCTCGGAAGGATTCACTCGCCCGAGCGGTGGCCTGGCGGATGGGCAGGCGCTCGTGGCTCGACCGGTTCCTGCGTCGAGGGGCGCCGGGGCTCGAGCTGTCGGCCGAGGACCTCCGGTCCTGCGAGACCGAAGACGCGTTCCACGGTTTCCGGGTCTAGACGTCGAGCGAGCCGGACGTCGTCCAACTCGCACTCGGGCGGACTCGGGTCAAGCGTCAGTCGACCGTGAGACGGGCCGAGATCTCCTCCGGCCTGCCCTCGGCCTCGATCTTCCCGTCGCGGAACAGGATCACACGGCTCGAGTAGCGGAGCACCTAGGGGTTGTGGGTTGCGGCGAGCACCGCGCCGCCGCGCCGGATCACCTCCCACAGTGCCTCGAGGATCAGGTCGGCGTTCTCGGTG
>DATEQE010000255.1:0-3786 GCA_035272825.1 Actinomycetota bacterium | reverse complement strand
CGCCGCAGGTAGTCGGCCATCGCTTCGATCACGACGTCGGGGACCTGGGACCCCCCGGGCGCGTCGGCGAACACCACCGTCCGTCCGTCCTGCTCCCGTCGGAGCCCGGGGAAGCGAACGGCGGCGCCCGAGAGATCCACGACGCCTAGCCTCGCCGAACGCCCGTCGCCCGGCAACCCGGATCGCTCACACTCGGTCCCACCCGTCGGGCAGCGTTGGCGGAGGCCACGCGGGGTCCGGTCGCCAGCCGAACCAGTCACGGTCGAACGGCGGCTCGCGTTCGGCGATCCGGCGGACGGCGTCCTCGGCCTCCGCGCGCAGGCGCCCCTCCTCCCGCGGGTCGAGGAGACCCCGATCGATGATCTCGACGAACTGGTCCTCGTCCTTCCAGCGCCACGACCCGTCGAGCTCCACGATCACGTCGAGCTTGTGATCCAGCGTGTCGAACCCGACGGGGGAGCGGCGCAGCGGGTCCTCGAGGTTCACGTACCAGTGCGAGGGCGACCAGTCCGACCCGTAGAAGAGCAGGACGGCCGCCGGTTTCCCCGGCCAGGCGAACGAGAGCACGTGCGCCTTGTACGGCTGCTCGATGAGCTCGTACTCGGCCTCCTGGATCTTCAGCCGCTTCCCGTTCCGAAAAGGAGCCATCCAGTGCGCCCCCGCGGGGATGAACAGCGTGATCTGCTCCTCGGCGTCCTCGACCATGGTCACCGGCCGGGCGCTCCAGATCCGGCCGTCCCAGATCTCGCGGAGCGCCGCGGATTCCCCTGGCTCGAACGTGCGCACCGTCAGCCGATGCGCGAGGCGAACGCCGCGTTGGTCGCGTCCAGCAGGGCGGCCGTGCTCGCCCGGAGCGCCGAGACCTCGTCGCGGAGCGCCTGCGCCTTCGCCGGATCCTTCAGCGCCGCCGCGTTGATCTCGACGTTGTAGGTCGCGCACCAGACGGCTGCGGCCAGCGCCTGGCCCGCGCACGCGCCGTCGGACGCGGCCTGCGCGTTGCCGATCTCGGTGGTCTCGCGCGCGAGCTCCATCAGTTCGGCCGCGCGCTTGGCGATCTCGAGCGGGACCCTCGCGGCCGACTCGTACCCCGCCTGGATCGCCTTGGAGCGGACGGCCTTCTCGGCGTCGGTCTCCTTCGGCATCTTGAACGCGGCCATCACGCCGTCGAACGCGGTCGCGTCCCGATCCGCGAGGTCCAGGAACTCCGTCCGGGCGGTCTCGGCCTCCTCGAGCATCCAGCGCATCCGCTCCTGGGCGTCCTCGTAGCCCTCCTTGCCGATCGTAAGGTTGCACACCATCGAGATCAGCGCGGCACCCGTCGCGCCCGAGAGGGCGGCGACCGCGCCGCCGCCGGGTGTGGGGTCGTCGGACGCGAGACCCCGCAGGAACGCCTCGACCGTCTGCTCCGCGATCCGCCCGCTCATCGGCGCCCTCCGTGGGTGCTCACGAGCCGCTCCAGGATCTGTTCCTCCGCATCGAACCCCTCCAGTCGCAGATACCCGATGTCGTCCTCGCCGAGCGCCGCGCGTGGAACCAGCCCCACGATCTCGGACGAGCGCACCTCCATGCCGCGTTCGGCCGCGAGGTCCCGGACGGCCTCGAACGCCACCCGCGGCGACGTCACCTCAACGTCGACCAGGTTCATCGACACCGTGACGGCACCGCGTTCGGGGACGGCGAACCCGATCGCCCGGACCGCCGGCAGGCCCCCGCTCGACTCGCGGATCGATCTCGCGATCTCCTTCGCCGCGTCCTCGGTTCCGGTCAGGTAGACATTGAACGCGACGAGCGGCTTGCGCGCCCCGACGGCGGTCGCGCCCGCCCTGCCGATCTCGTGCGGCCCGAAGTCCGGCAACCGCTCGCCGCGGGCCACCGCCTCACGCAGCCCCTCGAACTCGCCCCTGCGCACCTCGGCCAGGCTCGCGTGGTCGGGCGAGGTCGCGGCGCGGTCGTACAAGTAGACCGGGATGCCGAGCGCGTCGGCGAGCTCGGCCGCGAACGCCCGCGCGAGCTCCACGACCTCGTCCATCGAGATCCCGGACAGGGGGACGAACGGGATCACGTCCGCCGCGCCCATACGGGGGTGCCCGCCGGTGTGCGTCGTCATGTCGATCAGCTCGACGGCCTTGGCCGCGCCGGCGAGCGCGCTCGCGCGCACCGCGTCCGGCGAGCCCACGACGGTCGTGTCGAGACGGTTGTGCTCGGGGTCGGCCTGCCGGACCACGAGTCGCGCGTCTCCGGCGGCGAGCGCGTCGCAGATCGCGTCGATCACGTCGAGCCGGCGACCCTCGCTGAAGTTCGGGACGCAGACGACGAGGGCTCCGGTCTCGACCATCGAGGCAGAAGCCTACGATGCGGTGGATGGATCTCGACGCGTTCCGGGGCTGGCTCCAGCGCTACTTCGACGCATGGGCCTCGAACGACCCCGTCGAGGTGTCGGCGCTGTTCGCCGAGGACGCCGTGTACTCCTACGGTCCCTTCCGCGAGGAGACGCATGGGCGCGACGCGATCGTGCGGGCGTGGGTGGAGGGAGGGGTCCCGACCGAGCTGCGGACCGACGTCGAGCCGATCGCGGTGGTGGGGGACCGGGGCGTGGCGCACTGGCGCGTGTCCTTCCGGGGCGACGCCGACTCGATGGTGGAGGTGGATGGGATCTTGGTCTGCGACTTCGACGCTGCCGGCCGGTGCGTCCTGCACCGGGAGTGGTACGACCGCCTCGAGACACCCGCCTGACCAGCTCGAACGCTTTTCGCCAGGCTCGCGGGACCTGCCCCCGAATCCCCGCTTGACTCGTGTCGGCGGACGGGCGTAGATTCACCTCTCCCTCTCGAACATACGTTCGATTCCCTGAGAGAGCCGGGTGGTCGAGGAGACGTCGGTGTCCAAGCGGTACGACGAGGAGGTCGAGGTTCGGGTCGAACGCGACGCGGGGATGCCCTCGGCGTTCGTCTGGCGCGGGCGGCGGTACGAGGTGGCCGACGTGATCGGCCGATGGCGGATCGAGGGCCGATGGTGGGCCGACGGTCGCGACCGCGAGTACTGGCGGGTGGAGGCACGCGGCGGCGCGGTCTGGGACCTGTACCACGACCGCCACCACGACCGTTGGCACATGGAGCGGTTGTGGGATTGAATCGGGCCCGTGACCGACGCCCGCGTCGTCCCGTTCATGGTGTCCGAGCTGCGCCTGCCGCCCGACGAGCAGGAGCTGCTCGCCCGGGAATGGTGGCCGTCCTACGCGCATGCGGTGATCCATCGCGACGGCGTCTTCCTGTTCGACAACGGTGCGGGGTTCGGCAACGCCGAGGTCGAGACGATGTTCACCCCACGCGTGACGGCGATCGAGGCCGCGCTCGCCGACCAGGGGATCGAGTTCGCGGACGTGACCGGCGCCGCCAACTGCCACCTGCACTTCGACCACAGCGGGCAGAACGTCCGGCTCCCCGGCATCCCGATCTTCGTTCAGCGCGCCGAATGGGCGATGGTGCACGAGCCGGACTACACGGTTCCCGAGTGGATCGACGCGCCCGGCCTGACGTACGAGGTGATCGAGGGCGAGACGGAGGTGGCGCCTGGTCTGCGGGTGATCCCCACGCCGGGTCACACGGCCGGTCATCAGTCGCTCGTGGTGGACGCACCCGAAGGGCCGATCGTCCTCGCCGGACAGGCGGTGCAGTCGCGGCTCGAGTGGGAGGGCGCGGCCGAGCCGAACGCCTCGGGCGCCTCGACCGCGCGCGACCCCGCCTACCCGAACTCGGTCGACCGCCTGCGCGCGTTGGACCCGGTCCG
>DATEQE010000254.1:0-8759 GCA_035272825.1 Actinomycetota bacterium | reverse complement strand
GTCGGTCTGCCCTTCCTTCTCGTCGCGGATGACCGGTGCGTCGGCCGCCGCGGCCTGCTGGGGGGACACGACGACCCCGAGCGGCTCGTAGTCCACGTCGATCAGCTCGAGCGCGTCCTTGGCCACGTACGGGTCGGTCGCGATCACTGCCGCGACCTCCTGACCCTGGAACCGGACCTTGTCGGTGACCAGCACCGCCTGGGTGTCTCCCGAGAGGGTCGGCATCCACGCGAGGTTGTGCTGGGCCATCAGCTCGCCGGTGACGACCGCGATCACGCCCTCGAGCGCCTGCGCCGCAGAAGCGTCGATCCCGTTCAGCTTCGCGTGGGCGTACGGGCTGCGCAGGATCGCCATGTACAGCATCCCGGGCAGGTGGATGTCGTCGATGTAGTTGCCGGCGCCGCGGATGAAACGGTCGTCCTCCACGCGCCGGACGCTGTGACCGATCCCTCGGATCTCTTCGACCTCGGATGCCATGTTCGAAATCCCCCTAGCTCGCTACGGACTCGTCCGCGGCTTCGGCGTTCGCGGCCAGGTCGCGCCCGGCCGCCTGGATCGCCTTGACGATGTTCATGTAGCCGGTGCAGCGGCAGATGTTGCCGGAGATCGCCCAGCGCACCTCGTCGTCGGACGGCGAGGGGTTCTCGGCGAGCAGCGCCGAGCCGGTCAGCATCATGCCCGGCGTGCAGAAGCCGCACTGCAGACCGTGCTCCTGCTTGAAGGCGGCCTGGATCGCGTGGAGCTGCCCGCCCTGCAGCAGTCCCTCGACCGTCGTCACCTCCCGACCGTCGGCCTGCACGCCCAACACCGTGCAGGACTTCACCGGTTGCCCGTCGAGCAGGACCGTGCACGCCCCGCAGTGCGTCGTGTCGCATCCGACGTGCGTCCCGGTGAGCCCGAACTCCTCCCGGATCAGGTGCGCGAGGAGCATCCGCGGCTCGACGTCGGCACTGCGGTCGGCGCCGTTGACCTTGACCGTGATCTCCATCGTTCCCCCTTCGATCCCTAGGCCGCGCGAGCCATCTCGAGCGCCTTGGCGAGCCCACGTCGCACGTACACGTCGACGATGTGGCGCTTGTACTCGGCGGAACCGCGGACGTCCGTGACGGGCGAGGAGGCCTCTGCCGCCAGACGCCCCGCCTCGGCGAAGGCCGCCTCGGTCGGTTCGGCGCCGGCGAGGCCCGCCTCGGCCGCCGTCGGCTGCAGGTTCTTCGTCCCGACCGCGGTGAGGCCGATACCCGCGCGCTCGATCGTGCCGTCCGACAGCGAGAGGTGGACGGCCGCGGCGACCGTCGCGAAGTCGCCGACCTTGCGCTCCATCTTCAGGTAGGTGCCACCGGACGATCCGGCCGGCTGCGGGACCCGGACCTGCGTCAGGATCTCGTCCGGCTCGAGCGCGGTCGTGAACGTGTCCTCGAGGAACTCGGAGATCGGCAGCTCCCGTTCGCCACGCTGGCTCCGCAGCACCACCGACCCTTGGAGCGCGAGCATCACCGAACCCCAGTCGCCGGCGGGGTCCGCGTGGCACAGCGATCCTCCGATCGTCCCGAGGTTGCGGACGATCGGGTCCGAGATCAGTGGCGCCGCGGCGGCCATCACCGGGTACCGGGCCTTGAGCAGCTCCGACCGCTCGAGGTCGTGGTGGCGCGCGAGCGCGCCGATCGCGAGACGACCGCCGGCCTCGGCGATCGAGTCCAGGCCGAGCCGGCCGATGTCGACCAGATGGGCGGGCGCCGCCAGTCGGAGCTTCATCACCGGGATCAGGCTCTGCCCGCCGGCCAGCACCTTGGCCTCGTCGCCGTACTCGGCGAGCAGGTGCAGGGCCTCCTCGAGCGAGTCCGGTCGGTGGTACTCGAACCTCGAAGGCAGCATGGAGAACCTCCTCGCTCGGAGCCGGCGGCGCGCAAGGTCCAAGCGCCGCAGCGACGGTGATGCGACTATCCCTCCGGGCTCCGTGAACGGTCAAGTCAGTCCGCCCGAGCCCTGGGTATCGTCCGGCCGTGTCCGGTTCCAACCGAGGGTTCTGGAAGGTCGTCGTCCCGCTCGGGGTGGGCGGGATCCTGCTCGTGGGGCTCGTACTGGTCTTCCGCCCGGTCGCGCGAACGGGCGCCGTGGCGTACGCGCAGGCGAACCTGCGACGGGCGGCCGAGGCGGCCGAGCACCTGGCCACAGCCGGCTCGCTCGCGGACGCGGATCGGGAGACCCTGGCGGTCGAAGGCGGGATCGACGACCTGCTCCTGATCGACCCGGACCAGAGCTCGAACGATCCCGAGGTCGTCAGCGTGCTCGCGACCCGGGGTGCGTGGACGGGTTCGGCCCGGGCCGAGACCGGGGAGTGCTTCTGGGTCCGCATCGGCGCAGGTGCCGGCGGCTCGTTCGGGACCGTGTACGGCACGGGGACCGACTGCTCGGCCGACGAGGCGAGCGAAGCCGAGCCGGGGGTGTGGCCCGAGCCCTAGTTGCGCCGACACGGACTCGCGCGGCCGCACGCCTCTGGCTTACGATCGGTGTTCACCCGCTGGAAAGGGGGACCCGTGGCCAACGTGTCGGTCACCGTCAACGGGGTCGCGCGCCAGGCGGACGTCGAGCCGCGCACGCTCCTCGTGTTCTTCCTCCGGGAGACCCTCGGGCTCACCGGGACCAACGTCGGATGCGACACCACGTCGTGCGGCTCGTGCACCGTCCTGGTGGACGGCGAGTCCGTCAAGTCGTGCAACCTGCTCGCGGTGCAGGTCGACGGCAGGGAGGTCACGACGATCGAGGGAATGGCGACCGACGGGCAGATGCATCCGATCCAGGAGGCGTTCCATCGCAACCACGGCCTCCAGTGCGGGTACTGCACGCCGGGCATGATCATGGCGGCGGCCAGCTACCTGAAGGAGAACCCGAACCCGACCGACGAGCAGGTGCGCGAGTCGCTCGAGGGCAACCTCTGCCGGTGCACCGGCTACCACAACATCGTGAAGTCGATCCTCGACGCCGCCGGTCAGATGTCCGGCGCGAAGGCCTGAGGGGGGCGAGATGGCGACCACCGAGAAGTTCGTCGGAACGTCGGTCCTCCGCAAGGAAGACGCCTCGCTCATCGCGGGGCAGGGAACCTTCGTGGACAACCTGACGCTCCCCGGCATGCTGCACCTGGCGGTCGTGCGGAGCCCGTTCGCGCACGCGCGCATCGTGAACGTCGACGTCTCGAAGGCGCTCGGGATGCCGGGCGTGGTCGGCGCCTGGAGCGGTGCCGACCTGGCCGGGGAGTGGGCCGGCCCGCTGCCGATGGTCTGGCCGATCACCGAGGACATCAAGACCTCGGATCACTGGCCGCTCACCAAGGACAAGGCGCGGTTCCAGGGCGACGGCGTCGCCGTCGTCGTCGCCGAGTCGCGCGGCCAGGCGGCCGATGCGGCCGAGGTCGTCGACGTCGAGTACGAGCAGCTCAATCCCGTCCTCGACATCGAGGAGGGGATGAAGGACGGCTCCCCGCTCGTGCATGACGAGCTCGGGACCAACGCCGTGGTGCATTGGAGCCACGGCGGCGGCGGCGACCAGGGCGTGTTCGACAGCGCGGCCGTGCAGCTGCGGCTCCGGTTCGAGGCGCCGAGGATCACGCCGAGCCCGATCGAGCCGCGCGGTGCGCTCGCGTCGGTGGCGCCGGCGATGGGCGAGTTCACGCTGTGGACGTCGACGCAGATCCCGCACATCGCGCGGGTCACCTTGTCGGGCACGACCGGGATCCCCGAGCACAAGCTCCGGATCGTCGCCCCCGACGTGGGTGGGGCGTTCGGCGCCAAGCTGAATGTCTATGCGGAGGAGGCGCTCTGCCTCGCGCTCGCGCGCAGGACCGGCCGCGCGGTCAAGTGGATCGAGGACCGCTCGGAGAACTACGCCGTCACCGTCCACGGACGCGGGGTGATCCACGACATCGAGGTCGCCGCCACCGAGGAGGGGAAGATCCTCGGGTTCCGGGTGAAGGAGCTGTGCGACATGGGCGCGTACTTCCAGCTCCTCACCCCGGGGATCCCCGAGCTCGGGGGTTGGGTGTACATGGGGCCCTACGACACGCAGGGCTACTGGTACGAGTTCACGGGCGTCATGACGAACAAGGCGCCCACGGACGCCGTCCGGGGAGCCGGACGGCCGGAGGCGACCTACGTCGTCGAACGCGCCGTGGACACCGTGGCGCGGCACGTCGGCAAGGACCCTGCCGAGATCCGGCGGATCAGCTTCGCGCCGAGCCACGCGGAGCCGAAACCGTCGCTGATGGGGTTGCAGATCGATTCGGCCGACTACCTCCCGGCGTTCGAACGCGCGCTCGAGCTCGCGGACTACGAGCAGTACCGGAAGGAGCAGGCGGCCCGCCGCGAGAGCGGGGAGGTGAAGCAGATCGGGATCGGGCTCTCAAGCTACATCGAGATGTCCGGGCTGGCGCCGTCGAACATCCTGGGTGCGCTCCGGTACGCCGCGGGCGGCTGGGACGCGGCGCAGGTGCGGTGCCAACCGAGCGGCAAGGTCACGCTCACCATCGGCACCTCGCCCCACGGCCAGGGCCACGACACCACCTGGTCACAGATCGCGGCGGACGAGCTGGGTGTGCACCCCGACGACGTGGAGGTCCTGCACGGCGACACGTCGATCTCCCCGCTCGGGATGGATACCTACGGCTCGCGCTCGATCTCGATCGGCGGCGCGGCGCTGCACGTCGCGTTGCAGAAGATCAAGGAGAAGGCGCGGACGCTGGCGGCGCACGAGCTCGAGGTGGCCGAGGACGATCTCGAGTTCCGGGACGGGGCGTTCCGTGTGCAGGGCGCGCCCGACAAGGTCCGGACGATCCCCGAGCTGGCCGTATCCGCGTGGACGGCGCACGACCTCCCCGACGGGTACGAGCCCGATCTCACCGCGGTCGCGACCTGGGACCCGAAGAACTTCACCTGGCCGTTCGGGACCCACGTCTGCGTCGCCGAGGTCGACACCGAGACGGGGGCGACCCATCTGCTCCGGTACGTCGCGGTCGACGACTGCGGGGTGGTGATGAACCCGATGATCGTCGACGGGCAGGTGCACGGCGGGGTCGCGTTCGGGATCGCCGAGGCGCTCTACGAGGAGGTCCTGTACGACGAGGCCGGCAACCTGATCACGGGGACGCTGACGCAATACCTCGTCCCATAGGCGACGGAGATGCCGGCGTTCGAGCTCGACCGGACCGAGACGCCCTCGCCGACGAACCCGCTCGGCGTCAAGGGGATCGGCGAGGCCGGGACGATCGCGGCCCCGCCGGCGGTGATCAACGCGATCGTGGACGCGGTGTCGCACCTCGGCGTGACCGAGATCGGCAAGCCGGCCACGCCCGAGCGCGTGTGGAAAGCCATCCGCGACGCGAAGGGGGGTGCGGCATGATCCCGGCGCCCTTCGAGTACCGGCGCGTGGGCACGGTCGACGAGGCGATCCGGGCGCTTTCGGATAGTTCGGACGCGAAGCTCCTGGCGGGCGGACACTCGCTCCTACCGTTGATGAGGGTCCGCCTGGCGAGGCCGTCGCTGCTCGTGGACATCTCGCGGCTGCAGGACCTGAAGTACGTGAAGGAGGACGGGGACCGGGTCGCGATCGGGGCGCTCACGCGGCACCACGACGTCGCGAACAGCGAGGTCCTGCAGGAGCTGTGTCCGATCGTGTCGTACGCGGCGGGCGAGATCGGCGACCCGCAGGTCCGCCACGTGGGGACGATCGGTGGTTCGGTGGCGCACGCCGACCCGGCATCCGACATGCCGACGGTCCTGGTCGCGCTCGGGGCCGAGATGGAGGTGCGGGGGCCCAAGGGCGTTCGGAACGTCGGGGCGGGCGACTTCTTCAAGGGCCTGTTCGAACCCGACCTGGCGACGAACGAGGTCCTGACCGAGATCCGCGTCCCCAAGACCGTCGGTCGCGGCTGGAGCTACCTGAAGTTCCACCGGCGGGCGCAGGACTGGGCGCTCGTGGGTGTCGCGACGCTCGCGCAGAACGGCGCCGGGCCATCGGTCGCCCTGACGAACATGGCCGACCGACCGGTGCGGGCGACGGGCGTGGAGGAGGAGCTGGCCGGCGGCGCCGATCCGGCAGCGGCGTCGGAGCGAGCCGCGGAGGGCACAAGCCCGCCGACCGACGCGTTCGCGAGCGCTGAGTACCGCCGGGCGGTCGTGAAGGTGCTGGTGCGCCGTGCGCTCGAGGAGGCGCGGTCGAGGTAGCGATCAGGCGCGGCCCACGGTCTTTGACGCCGCCTCGCGGGTCTGCCTAGATGGTGGGCATGCTGGCGTTCCTCGAAGAAGGCACGTGGCTGCGCGACGTCGGGCTACCGATCCTCCTCACGGTCGTCGCCGCCGTCGTCGCGACGCTGATCCTGCGGGTGGTCGTCGGACGGTTCAAGCGCAAGCTCGAGCAGGCGCCCCACCTCTCGGAGGCGGGCAACCTCCAGCGCGCGGCGACCCTGGCGCACGCGCTCTCCGCCACGTTCGTGGTGGTCGTGTGGGTGGTCGCCGGGATGCTGATCCTCAACTACCTCGAGGTTCCGCTCGCACCGTTCATCGCGAGCGCGGGGATCGCGGGCGTGGCGCTGGGGTTCGGCGCACAGAGCATCGTCAAGGACACGCTGACCGGGTTCTTCATCCTGCTCGAGAACCAGTTCGGCGTCGGCGACACCGTCGAGATCCGCACGCCGGCGAACCCGATCCTGGGGCGGGTCGAGTGGCTCACACTCCGGGCGACCGCGCTCCGGGCGTACGACGGGACCCTGCACATCGTGCCCAACGGGAACATCGTCCTGGTGAGCAACAAGTCGCGGGGATGGGCGCGCGCGATCGTCGACACGCACATCGCCTACGGGCAGGATCCCGAGCAGGTCCGAGAGGTCCTCCAGGAGCTGTTCGACGAGCTCCGGGACGAGCTGAAGAAGGACCCCGAGATGAAGGGGTGGGTCATGGACGGGCCCACGGTGCTCGGTGTCGAGACGACGGACCACTCCGACGTCGTGATCCGTGCCGTCGCCGAGACGCGGCCGTCGAAGAAGGTCGACGTCGAACGCCTCCTGCGTGCCCGCATCACGCAGCGGCTGGCCGAACGCGGGATCCGGGCCCCCGTGCTCGTCGCTCCGCCTCCGGCCGCGCCCGAACCCTGAGGCCGATCCTGGCCCTCGCAAGGTCGGACGGCCGGTAGGCTTTCGGCACGATGGGTCGGATGCCGTTCAGCCAGGTCGAGTCGCTCCAGGAAGGGCTCGCGCGCGAGCACTACCTCGCGGACCGAGGCCTGTCCACGGCGATCTTCCTCGCGGTCTCGCTCGACAAGCCGCTGCTGCTGGAGGGCGAGGCCGGCGTCGGCAAGACCGAGGTCGCCAAGGTGCTCGCGTCGCTCCTGGACCGCGAGCTGATCCGGCTCCAGTGCTACGAGGGCATCGACGCGAGCCAGGCGCTCTACGAGTGGAACTACTCCAAGCAGCTGATCGCGGTCCGCGCGATGCAGGACGTGACCGCCGAGGCCAACGTCGAGGACCTGTTCGGCCCCGGGTACCTGGTCGAACGCCCGCTCCTCGCGGCGATCCGCGCCGGCTCGAAGGCCGTCCTGCTCGTCGACGAGCTCGACCGCGCCGACGACGAGTTCGAGGCGTTCCTGCTCGAGGTGCTGTCCGAGTTCGCCGTCACGATCCCGGAGATCGGTCGCGTGGCCGCGGAGGAGCCGCCCGTGGTCATCGTGACCTCGAACCGTACGCGCGAGCTCCACGACGCGCTCAAGCGCAGGTGCCTGTACCACTGGATCGATCACCCCGCGCTCGACCGGGAGATCGAGATCATCCGCGCCCGCGCGCCCGAGGTCCCCGAGGCCCTGGCGCGCGACGTCGCGTCCGCCGTGAGCCGTCTCCGCGGGTTCGACATCGCCAAGCGCCCCGGCGTGGCCGAGACGATCGACTGGGCGAACGCGGTCTCGTTCCTCGGCGCGGAGCACCTGGACGAGGAGACCGCGGCTGCGACGCTCGGGACCGTGCTGAAGGACCACGACGATCAGCAGCTCGCGGTCGACCGCCTGGGCGAGGTCGTCGATGGTCGCGAACCCTCCTGAACCCGGCGCGCTCGAGCGCCTGATCGGGTTCGGGCGCGACCTGCGGCTCCGGGGTCTGCCCGTCGGCACCGGACGCATCGTTACGTTCTGCCGCGCGGCCGGCGCGCTCGTCCTGCTCGAACGCGACGACCTGTACTGGGCAGGCCGGTCGTCGCTGATCTCGCGCCCGGAGGACGTCGAGGCGTTCGACGAGGCGTTCGCCGCGTGGTTCGGGACCGGCCTGCGGCTCGAGCTCCCGACGCCCGGCCCACCGCCGGACCTCGAGGGTCTGGACGAGCACGAACGCGCGCTCGAGGGCGACGAGCTCGACGATCGCGTGATCGCGCGAGAGTGGCACGAGCTCGAGGAGGACGCGCTCACCGAGGGGGAGGCATCGATCCGGATCGTCGCGAGCGCCGCCGAGATGCTTCGCGAGAAGTCGTTCGGCGACCTCACGGAGGAGGAACGCCTGCGTGTGACGCACCTGATCCGCAAGCTCGCGGTCCAGCTGCCGATGCAGCACACGCGCCGCTACCGCGCCGCGGGGTCGGGGGCGCGGTTCGACGTGCGCCGGACGCTCCGTCGGTCGCTGCGGACGCAGGGCGAGCCGTTCCACCGCGCGTGGCGCGACCGCGGGCGGCGGACCCGCCCGCTCGTGCTGATCCTCGACATCTCGGGCTCGATGGCGCCGTACTCGCGAGCGCTGA
>DATEQE010000253.1:0-5843 GCA_035272825.1 Actinomycetota bacterium | reverse complement strand
GGTGCCCGCCGTGATCCGGATCCCGTCGTTCGGCGGCATCCGGGGCAAGGAGCATCACGGCGAGAGCCCCGAGACCTACTACGTGCACACCGCCGGGCTGAAGGTCGTGGTGCCGTCGACGCCGCTCGACGCCTACCGGTTACTGCGGCGCTCGATCGACGACCCGGACCCCGTGATCTTCCTCGAGCCGAAGAGCCGTTACTGGTCCAAGGAGGACGGCGACCTGACCGTGGAGGGACCCGGCATCGGACAGGCGAGGGTCGTGCGGGAGGGAGGGGCATGCGTCCTGATCGCCTACGGGGCGATGGTCGGCCGATGCCTCGAGGCCGCGACCGCCCTGGCCGAGGGCGGGATCGAGGCCGCCGTCCTCGACCTCCGATCGCTGGTCCCGCTCGACGTCGGGGCGATCGGCGACGCCGTCCGGTCGACCGGACGCGCCGTCGTCGTCCACGAGGCCCCGCTCACGCTCGGGATGGCCGCCGAGATCGTGGCGCGGATCGTCGAGGAGGCGTTCGATCACCTCGAGGCGCCGGTCGTGCGCGTCACCGGACCGGACGTGCCGTATCCGCCCGCGTCCCTCGAACAGCGCTACCTCCCGAGCGTCGAACGGATCTCGAACGCAGTCCGCACGGTGGTCGCCTACTGATGGCCGAGCGCGTCTTCACCCTGCCCGATCTCGGCGAGGGCCTCGAGGAGGCGATCGTGAGCGCGTGGCTCGTCGCCGAGGGCGACACGGTCTCGTTGAACCAGCCGTTCGTCGAGATCGAGACGGCCAAGGCGACGGTCGAGGTGCCCGCGCCGTTCGCCGGCCGCGTGGCGCGGCTCCATATTGCGGCGGGCGAGACGCTCGCCGTCGGGGCGCCGCTCGCGACGTTCGAGGTCGAGGAGGCGGCCGAGGCGGCCTCGGTCACCGCCACGCCGGCCGTGCGCAAACTGGTGAGGGACCTCGGCGTCGACCTGTCGATGGTCCCGGGCTCCGGTCCGGGCGGACGCGTGACGCGCGAGGACGCCGAGGCGTTCGCACGTACCGGCGATCAACCCGATCACGTCTGGCGAGTGACTGCGGCAACCGAGATCCCGGTGTCGCTCACCCGGCGGGCGATCGCGGACCGGCTCACGGAGGTAGCGGCCATCCCGCAGGTGACCACGTTCCGGACCGTGGACTGCACGGCGCTCGAGGCCGTTCGCGCCCACCTCGGCGTCTCGCCCCTGCCGGTGTTCGTCCGGGCGCTCGCGGAGGTGTGCCGGGACCATCCCATGCTGAACGCGAGATGGGACGGCGAGCGGATCCTCCTGCCCCACGAGGTACGAGTGGGGATCGCCACGGACACGGAGAGGGGATTGGTGGTTCCCGTGCTCGCCGGCGCCGGTTCGCTCGGGATCGCCGAGATCGCTGCCGAGATCGAACGCCTCGCGTCCGCGGCCCGCTCGAACGCCCTGACCCGCGACGACACCATCGACGCAACGATCGCCGTCACGAACACCGGCAGCTACGGCTCCGAGTTCGGGACGCCGCTGCTGAACCCCGGCCACGCGGTCACGATCGCCCTCGGCGTGATCGCCCCGAGGGCGCTCGTGATCGATGGCGCGGTCGAGGCTCGTCCGGCGGGCACGCTCTCGCTCACGTTCGACCACCGGGTGCTCGACGGCGCGACCGTCGGGCGGGCGTTCGGCGCGCTGGTCGAGCTCCTGGAGTCGCGCGAACGCCTGGAGGCTCTGCCCCCCTGACGGGTCCGATATCCTCCGGCTCGTGAAGGGCCAGAATCTCGTGACGCCGCAGGATCTCGGCAAGCGCGTGTCGTTCCAGTTCGAGCTGCCGAACGGCTACGTCGGCGAGGCGGTGGGCATGCTCGAGCGTTACGACCACGAGGCCGCGACCTACGTGGTCCGCCGCAAGGACGACACCATCGCGCGCGTCCCGGCCCGCGACGTCCGGTTCGGCAAGGTCATCGAGCCCTGAGCCCGACCGGGTCCGCCGAGCTGCTCGACGAGCTCCGCACGCTCGCGGTGCGCCTCGCGCACGGAGCGGCGGAGATCCAGCGGAACGGGCTCCGCGGGGGGTTCGCGATCGACCGGAAGTCCGCCGCGGGCGACCTCGTCACCGAGATCGACCGGGCCGCCGAGCAAGCCATCGTCGAGGGGATCCTCGACGCGCGGCCCGACGACGCGATCCTCGGCGAGGAGGGGACGGACCGGGCCGGCACGTCCGGCGTGCGGTGGGTGCTCGACCCGCTCGACGGCACGGCGAGCTACGTGCGCGGGTACCCGGGCTTCGGGGTGTCGATCGGGATCGAGGTCGACGACCGCCCGAGCGTCGGCGTCGTGATCGACGCCCTCGGCCGGACCACGGTGGGCGTGGCCGACAGCGGGGCGGAACGCGACGGCGTTCGCGCACGGCCTCGGCGCGAACCGCGCTCGCCGAGACGATCGTGGCCACGGGGTTCGGGTACGACGCGGGGATGCGGGTCCGCGAGGCCGAGACGCTCGGGCGGCTCATCGATCGCATCGCGGACATACGGCGGAGCGGTTCGGCGGCGATGGACTTGTGCGCGGTGGCCTGCGGCGAGGTCGACGCGTACTACGAGCTCCACCTCGCGCCCTGGGACACGGCCGCGGGCGCGGTAATCGTGGTGGCCGCGGGCGCCGTGTTCCGGCAGATCGACCAACCCGACGGCGAGGTGCTCACCGTCGCGGTCCCCACGCCGCTGCTCGAACCGCTGCTCGGGGTGCTCGGGGATGCGGGCCTGACGGTCTGACGTGTCGGACGGTCAAACCGCCTGTTCGATCTCGTGCAGGACGACCAGCAGGTCGTCGACGCTGAACGGCTTGGCCACGAACGCATCGGCGCCGAGCTCGGCCGCCTTCGCGCGGTCGCGCAGGCTCGAGCGCGCCGAGACCACGATCACTCGGGGACGCTCGGTGGCCGGGATCTTCTGCAGCTCCTCGAGGAAGGCCCAGCCGTCCATCACGGGCATCATGATGTCGAGCAGGACGACGTTCGGGTGGTGTTCGCGGACCTCGTCCAGCGCTGTCCGGCCGTCGGGCGCCGAGAGGGTCTGGTACCCCTCGGCCTCCAGGCTGAACTGGAGCATCCAGACGATCTGTGGCTCGTCGTCGACGACCAGGACCCGCGACGTGGTCTTCGTGCCCATCATCCTAGGATCGGTATCGGCACTGTTCGGCCAGGTGGAATCGGCCTTGCGGCCGGTTTGTGTGGTACCGGCTGGCCTCCCCCGGCCGGACGGGAGCCCCGACAGGCGGACGACAGGCGGCTAGTGAGTCCGCGCCAGCCCCCGCGCCAGAGCCTATGGTCAGGCGCGCACGACTCCGATCGGGAACGCGGCGGAACCCGACCCGCCCGCGTGCGCGATCGCGCGCTCGGCCCGGTCGGGCGGGACGACGAGCACCATCCCCACGCCGAGGTTGAACGTCGAACGCAGGTCGTCCTCGGTCGCGCCGGTCTGGGCGCGCAGGAGCTCGAACACCGGGGGTTCGGGCCACGATCCCCAGGCGACGTCGGCCTCGAGCCCCTCCGGGAGGACGCGCGGGAGGTTCTCGACGATGCCGCCGCCCGTCACGTGCGCGGCAGCGTGCAGCACGCCCTCGCGGACGAGCTGGAGCACGAGGGGCGCGTAGATCGCGGTCGGCTCGAGGAGCTCGTCGACGAGCGGGCGGCGTAACGGCGGCACGATCCGCCCGAGCGCGTGGCCGGCCCGCACCAGCAGCGCGTCCCGTACCAGCGAGAAGCCGTTCGCGTGCACCCCCGACGAGGCGAGGCCGATCAGCACGTCCCCGTCTCGCACCCGGTCCGGCCCGAGCCGCCGCTCCTCCTCGACGACCCCGACGCAGAACCCCGCGAGGTCGAACGCGTCTTCGGCCAACACGCCGGGGTGCTCCGCCGTCTCGCCGCCCAGCAGCGCGCACCCCGCCCGTCGGCAGCCCTCGGCGACCCCCGCGACGATCGCGGCCACGCGCTCGGCGTCGACCGAGCCCACGGCGAGGTAGTCCAGGAAGAACAGGGGTTCGGCGCCGGTACAGACGACATCGTCGGCGCACATCGCCACCAGGTCGATCCCGACGGTGTCGAGCCGGCCCGAGCGCCTCGCGATCTCGAGCTTCGTGCCGACGCCGTCCGTCGCGGCGGCCAGGAACCGGCCGTCGCCGATCTCGAACAACCCGGCGAACCCTCCGACGCCCTCGACGAGCTCGGGCCGCGTCGCCCCGCCGCCGAGCTCACGGATCAGCTCGACCGCCTTCGCGGCCGCGTCCAGGTCGACGCCGGACCGCCGGTACGCCTCCGAGCTCACGACTTCGCGGGGTGCTCGAGCAGGAACTTGCCGGCGTGCTCGGGGATCGGGATCGGGTACTCGCCGTCGAAGCACGCACGGCAGAACGAGCCGGCATCCTGCCCGGTGGCGGCGACCATGCCTCCGAGCGACAGGTACCCGAGCGAGTCCGCCCCGACGTAGTCCCTGACCTGCTCGACGGCCAGGTCGGCGGCGATCAGCTCCTGGCGAGTCGACATGTCGATGCCGTAGAAGCACGGCCACCGGATCGGCGGGCAGGTGATGCGGGTGTGCACCTCGGTCGCACCTGCCTCGCGGAGCGCCTGGACGATCTGGCGTGTCGTGGTGCCGCGGACGATCGAGTCGTCGATCACCACGAGGCGCTTGCCGCGCACGGCGTCGGGCATCGGGTTGAGCTTCAGCTTCACGCCGCGTTCGCGCAGCGACTGCGACGGCTGGATGAAGGTGCGGCCGACGTACCGGTTCTTCATCAGGCCCTCGCCGTAGGGGATCCCCGAGACCTCGGCGTACCCCGACGCGGCCGAATGCGCGGTGTCGGGGACCGGGATCACGAGGTCGCCCTCGGCGGGCGCCTCGAGCGCGAGGCGCCGCCCCAGCTCGCGACGGACCTCGTGCACCGTCGTGCCGCGGAGCCTCGAGTCCGGGCGCGCGAGGTACACGAACTCGAAGATGCAGAGCGCGCCGCGTTCGGCCTGCCCGAACCGCGTGGGGACGACGCCGCGCTCGTCGACGCGCACCAGCTCGCCGGGCTCGACGTCGCGCAGGAACGTCGCGCCCACGATGTCGAGCGCGCAGGTCTCGGAGGCCACGCAGAACCCGTTCGGCAGGCGGCCGATCGAGAGCGGACGCAGGCCATGGGGATCGCGCGCCGCGAACAGGCTCCGCTCGTCCATCACGACGAACGAGAACGCCCCCTCGAGCGTGGGGAGCACGTCGATCAGCGCCGACTCGAGGTCCTCCGACGGATGCCGGGCAAGGATCGTCGCGACCAGGTCCGAGTCGGTCGTCGCTGCGCCCCGGGCGCCGACCCGTTCCGCGAGCTCGAGCGTGTTCACGAGGTTGCCGTTGTGCCCCAGCGCGAGCGACCGCTGGCCGTCCGTCTTGAAGGCGGGCTGGGCGTTCTCCCATGTGGACGAGCCGGTCGTCGAATAGCGGTTGTGCCCGATCCCGAGATGGCCCTGCAGCGTGGCGAGCGTCGGCTCGTTGAAGACCTGCGCGACGAGCCCGAGCTCCTTGAAGACGAGGATGTGCTCGCCGTCGGAGACCGCCATCCCGGCGGACTCCTGCCCCCGGTGCTGCTGCGCGAAGAGCCCGAAGTAGATGAGCCTCGCGACGTCCTCGCCCGGGGCCCAGACCCCGAACAGGCCGCACTCGTCCTTCGGACTCTCTGCCCCCACCGGTTCGCCGATGCTAGCACCGGCCTCCGGCGCGCCCGGGGACGAGCGCCGGTCTTGACGACCTTTCTGGCCGATGTGGCTCAGGTGACGTGGAAGACGAGCGCGGCTTCGAGCGCCGAGCCCTCCGTGGGGCCGCTGC
>DATEQE010000252.1:0-6549 GCA_035272825.1 Actinomycetota bacterium | reverse complement strand
GCTCGGGGCCGCCCTGCGATGGTCCCGGTGGCCGCGGTTCGCGCTCGGGATCGGGACGGTGGCGTTCTTCGTCGTGCTGACGGGCGCCGAGCCGTCGGTGATGCGCGCCGGCGTGATGGCCGGGCTCGCGCTGATCGGCGTCCTGCTCGGCCGGCCGAGAAGCACGGGGTCGATCCTCGCGGGCGCCGTCGTCGTCCTGCTCGTGATCGATCCGGCGCTCGTGTGGTCGGTCGGGTTCCAGCTGTCGGTGGCGGCCACGGCGAGCATGGTCGCGCTGGCCACGCCGATCTCGCGGCGGCTCCGGTTCCTCCCGTCGTCGCTGTCGCTTGCCGCCGGTGCGACGCTCGCCGCGCAATTCGGCGTGACGCCGTTGCTCCTGTTCTACTTCCACGAGGTTCCCGTTTCCACCGTGGCCGCCAACGTGCTCGCGTTCCCCGCGGTCGCGCCCGCGCTGCTGCTCGGCCTGGCGGCGGCCACCATCGGGATCGTCGTCCCCGCGGCCGGGCGCCTCGTCTCGATCCTCGCCCTGGTCCCGATGCGCTACCTCGAGATCGTCGCCGACCGCCTCGCCCGAGCGCCGATCCCGTGGATCACCGGCGGGGGCGCGCTCACGTTGATCGTCGGTCTGGGTGCCGCCGCGCTCCTCGCCTGGTGGTGGCGCGCCGGACGGCGGCTGCCGAGTCGAGCGCTGGTGGGCATCCTCGCCGCGCTCCCGCTCCTGGTGTGGACGAACGCGATCTCGGCCGGCCCGCCGAGCGCGCTCACGGTCAGGTTCTTCGACGTGGGACAGGGTGATTCGGCGCTGCTCACCTCGCCGAGAGGCGTCGCGATCCTGGTCGACGGCGGCCCGGACCCCGCCCAGATGGCGACCGAGCTCGCGGCGCTCGGGGTCAAGCGGCTGGACCTGGTGATCGCGAGCCATCCGCACGCCGATCACGTCGTGGGGCTCCCGGCGGTGCTGGCGCGTTTCCCGGTCGGTCTGATGCTCGAGCCCGGCTGCCGCGACGACTCACCGGACGGGGCCGCGCTCGAGGAGGCCGCGTCCTCGGAACACATCGTGGTCCGGTACCCGCGGGCGGGCGACGTGCTCCAGGTGGGCGACGTCCGCCTCGAGATCCTGTCGCCGGACCGCTGCTGGTCCGGGACCGAGTCCGACGCGAACAACGACGCGATCGTCGTCCGCGCGAGCCTCGGGGAGGACTCGGTCCTGTTCGCGACCGAACCCGAGGAGCCGGCGCAACAGGTGCTGCTCGACGAGGACGTGGATCTGCGCGCCGACGTCCTCAAGGTGCCGCACCACGGGGCCGCCACGTCGATCGCGCCGTTCTTCGAGGCTGTCGGCGCGGAGGTGGCCGTCGTCAGCGTCGGCCCGAACACCTACGGCCACCCCGTCCCGGAGGTGCTCGAGTGGATCCGCGCGACGGGAGCTCGGGTGCTGCGAACCGATCGGGCGGGGACCGTGACCGTCACCTTCGAGGGCGGGGGGCTGGTTGTAGAGTCCGCCGGGTGAGTCCGAAGGCCGCGCCGGTGACCCTGCTGTGGGGCGAGGACGAGTTCCTCCTGCGGGAGGCCGCGCTCGAGCTCCTCCGCGACCTCCGGCCGGTCGAGGTGGACGGCGGGCTGTGGCAGGGTGGCGAGACCGGGGACCTTGCGACGCCGTCGCTGTTCGGCGAGCGGCGAGCGCTCCTGGTCTCCGACGCGAAGGCGCTCCCCGACGAGGGCGTGCGGGAGCTGGCTCGGTACCTCGAGGCAGCGGACCCCGACGCGCCGCTCGTGCTCGTCGCGGTGGTCGGCGACCGGGCGAAGGCGCCGGCGGCGCTCGTGAAGCTCGTCAAGGGCGTAGGAACGGTGACCGAGGTCAAGATCGCGCGCAAGGAGCTGCCGGCCTGGATCCTCAAGCGGGCCAAGGCGAAGGAGCTCGACCTCGCGCCGGACGGCGCGGCAGCGCTCGTCGACACGCTGGGGGAGGACCCCGGGGCGCTCGACAGCGCGCTGGACCAGCTCGCCACGGCGTTCGCGGGCGAGCGGATCACGCACGAGATCGTGTCTCGGCAGTTCCGCGGGCTGGGCGAGCAGCACGTGTGGGACCTGTGCGACAGGGCGTTCTCGCGGGATCTCCCCGGCGCGATGCGTTCGCTCCGGACGCTGTTGGAGGCCGGCGAGGCGGGCCTCATGCTCCTCGGCGCCGTCACGTCGCGGCTCCGCGACTTGATCCGCGTGAAGTCGCTGCCCGAGCGGCTGGCGCCCGCCGATGCCGCCAGGCAGGCGGGGCTCCGGTTCGACTGGCAGGTGCGGCGCTACCGCGAACAGGCCAAGCGCTTCTCGCCGGAAGACCTCGCCGGCCTCCACGAACGCATCGCGTGGGCGGATCGGGCCCTGAAGTCGGGCGCGACCGACGACGTCGTCCTCCCGATGCTGGTCGCCGCGATCGCGGGGGAGCCGGCGGCCCTGCCGGTCTAGACGGCACGACGGCGACGACCAGCGACGACCGGACCGCTTATCCGGCCGTGCCCCCGACGAGCGCCAACCGGTTCCCCGCGGGGTCGTTGAGCCAAGCGACCCGGTACCGACCGTCGCCCGTGGCGAGCCCTTCCACCAGGTAGGTCTCGCTGATCGCGGAGACGCCGAGCTCGCGCGCGCGTGCGAGCGTCCCGTCGAGATCGTCGACCTCCACCATCAGCACGACCCGCGCTCCTCCTCGGTCGAGATGCTGCCCCCCAGGCCTGCCGTCCGGAGTGTCCGAAAGGCGCCGGTCACCCCCGCGTCCGAGGTCAGCCGGCCTACATCGACCTCCCATGCCAGCACATGCTCGTAGAAGCCCGCCAACGCGTCGAGATCTCGGGCCGACAACGTGAACCACATGATCGAACCCTTCATGCTGCCGCCCTTCCATAGCTCTTCGGGTGCGCTCACCCTCACCGTGACGCGTCGAGGGGGCTTGAGCGGTCAAGGGGGTTCGGCGTGCGATGATGGAGATGCGAAAAGGCCCGGGCGACGGCCCGGGCTTTCGTCTTTCCGCTTAGATCCGGAAGCGTACGACACCACGGCGGCTCAGAGGGATACGCGACCGAGACGGACTACTCGGTCGAGGCGGCGCGGTTGGCGGCCTTGGCCAGACGCGACTTGTGCCGGGCCGCGGCACGCTTGTGGAGCATGCCCTTGGAGGCGGCCTTGTCGTAGGCGCGCGACGCATCTCGGACGGCGGCGGTGGTGGACTCGGCGTCGCCGCTCGCGGCGGCCGTGGTCGCCCTTTTCGTCGCCGTCTTCAGCGAGGAGCGGACGCCCTGGTTGCGCTTGCGCCGCTTCTCGTTCTGACGGTTCCGCTTGATCTGGGACTTGATGTTGGCCATGGACGGTCGAGTGTACCAGCGGCCCCAGGCACGCCCGAGGGTGTCGCCACGGTCGGCGACCGTACGATAGGCGCGCCGTGACCGAGCCCACCTACATCCGGAACTTCTGCATCATCGCGCACATCGACCACGGCAAGTCGACGCTGGCCGATCGCCTCCTCGAGCTCACCCACACCGTCGCCGACCGCGACATGCGCGAGCAGTACCTCGACAAGATGGATCTGGAGCGCGAACGTGGGATCACGATCAAGGCGCAGGCCGTTCGCCTCGTGTACCGGTTCGAGGGCGTCGACCACGAACTGAACCTGATCGACACCCCCGGCCACGTCGACTTCACGTACGAGGTCTCGCGCTCACTTGCCGCGTGCGAGGGGGCCGTGCTCCTCGTTGACGCCGCGCAGGGGATCGAGGCCCAGACGCTCGCGAACTTCCACCTCGCTCGGGACGCCGGGCTGGTCATCGTCCCCGTGCTGAACAAGATCGACCTGCCGCAGGCCGATGTCGACGAGACCCGGCGCGAGCTCGCCGAGGTCGTGGGGTGCCCGCTCGAGGACGTCCTGTCCGTCAGCGCCAAGACGGGCGAGGGCGTGACCGAGCTGGTCGACGCGATCGTCCGCCGAGTCCCGCCCCCGACCGGCGAACGCGACCTTGCGCTCCGCGCGCTGATCTTCGACTCCTCGTTCGACCCGTACCGCGGCGTGATCGCCTACCTGCGCGTGAAGGAGGGCGAGCTGCCCTCGCGGTCGAAGGTCCGGTTCATGGCCAGCGCGGTCGATTCGGAGGCAGAGGAGGCGGGAGTCTTCGCGCCGGAAGCGACCCCCGTGCTGAGGCTCGAGGCGGGCGAGGTCGGCTACGTCGTGACGGGTCTGAAGGACGTGCACCAGGTCAAGGTCGGCGACACCGTCACGCTGGCCGGCAAGCAGGGCGCGCGCGAGGCGCTGCCCGGCTACCGGGAACCCAGGCCGATGGTGTGGAGCGGCCTGTTCCCCGCCGAGGGCGGCGACTACTCGGAGCTGCGGGAGGCGCTCGACCGGCTGAAGCTGAACGACGCGGCACTGGTCTACGAGCCCGAGACCTCGCGGGCGCTCGGGTTCGGGTTCCGGTGCGGGTTCCTCGGCCTGCTCCACATGGACATCGTCAAAGAACGGCTCGAGCGGGAGTTCGGGCTCGAGCTGATCGCGACAGCCCCCAACGTCGAGTTCCACGTGATCCGCGGCGACGAGACGATCGTGGTGCACAACCCGAGCGAGATGCCGCAACCGGGGACCTACGACCACGTCGAGGAACCGTTGGTGCGCGGGACGATCATCACGCCCAGCGAGTACCTCGGGCCCGTCCTCGAGCTCTGCCAGGCCCGGCGAGGCGAGCTGCTCGACATGCAGTACCTCTCGCCCGAGCGTGCCGAGGTCCACTACAAGCTCCCGCTCGCGGAGATCATCTTCGACTTTTTCGATCAGCTGAAGTCCCGCACGCGCGGGTACGCCTCGCTCGACTACGAGCCGATCGGGTACGAGCCCGCCGAGCTGGTCCGGGTCGACATCCTGCTGCACGGCGAACCCGTCGACGCGTTCTCGAGCGTCGTGCACCGCGAGAAGGCGGCGCAGTACGGACGGCAGATGGTCGAGCGCCTGCGCGAGCTGATCCCGCGGCAGCTGTTCGACGTCGCGATCCAAGCCTCGATCGGATCGCGCATCGTCGCGCGCGAGACGGTGAAGGCCAAGCGCAAGGACGTGCTCGCCAAGTGCTACGGCGGGGACATCACCCGCAAGCGCAAGCTGCTCGAGCAGCAGAAGAAGGGCAAGGAACGGATGCGTCGCGTCGGCCGGGTCGACGTGCCGCAGGATGCGTTCATCGCCGCGCTGCGCGTCGACCAGAAGGCGGAGGCGAGGAAGTGACCGCGGGCATCTACGTCCACGTGCCGTTCTGCCTCACGCGCTGTGGCTACTGCGACTTCAACGCGTACGCGGGGCTCGACCACCTCGCGTCGAGGTACGTGAGCGCGCTGCTCCGCGAGGCCGAGCTCGCGGCGCCGGGTTGGTCCTCGGACATGATCGCGAGCGTGTTCCTCGGCGGCGGGACGCCGACGACGCTCGAGGTCGCCGACCTGAAGGCGCTCCTGGCGCGCCTGCGCCACGACTTCGGCGTCGCGCCCGACGCCGAGGTCACGATCGAGGCCAACCCGGACACGGTCGACCTCCCGAAGCTCGAAGGGCTGCTGGAGGCCGGGTTCGCGCGCCTGTCGATGGGGGCGCAGTCGTTCGACCCGCGGGTGCTGGCCTCGCTCGAGCGGCTCCACGACCCGGCGTCGGTCCGTCGCGCGGTGCGGGAGGCGCGAGCCTCGGGCTACGCGAACGTGAACCTTGACCTGATCTACGGCGCCGACGGCGAGCGGATCGCGTCGTGGGAGCGCACCTTGCGCCAGACCGTCGATCTGGCGCCCGAACACGTGAGCGCGTACGCGCTCACGATCGAGCCCTCGACGCCGCTCGGTCGCAAGGTGCAGCACGGCGCCGTCCCGCCGCCCGACCCCGACCTGCAGGCGGACATGTTCGAGCTCGCGTGCGAGGTCCTCGGCGACGCCGGGTACCAGCACTACGAGGTCTCGAACTGGGCGAAGCCGGGGTTCGCGTGCGTGCACAACCTCGGCTACTGGGAGCGGCGCCCGTACCTCGGGCTCGGCGCCGGCGCGCACTCGTACCGAGACGAGCGGCGCTGGTGGAACGTCCGCCCGCCCGAGGAGTACCTGTCGCTCGTCGAGGCGGGAACGCTTCCGCTCGGGGGCGATGAACGTCTCGAGCCGAGCGACGCCTACCTCGAGGAGGTGTTCCTCCGTCTCCGGATCCTCGAAGGCGTCCCGTCGTCGTGGGTCGAACCCGAGAAGGTCGCCCCGTTCCTCGAGAGCGGTCTGCTCCTGCACCGGGACGGCGCACTGATCCCCACCGAACGCGGCATGCTCGTCCTGAACGAGCTCGTGCTCGCTCTCACGGCGTGACCGCTTAGCCGCCGAACGGCGCCGGCAACCGGGCGCCGCAGAGCCGGTTCGGCCGCGCGAACGACGGAGGCCCCGACCCGACGGGTTCCTCGAAGTTGTCGTGGTCGACGATCGTGACGGTCCCGTTCGGCTGCAGGTCGAACCACGTCGCGGTGGCGTGCCAGATGGAGTCGGGGAGTCGGCCGGCACCTGGGTCGCGGAGGTCTG
>DATEQE010000251.1:0-2498 GCA_035272825.1 Actinomycetota bacterium | reverse complement strand
CGACGCGAGCGATTGGAAGCTCAAGGTCTCGCCGGACAACGGGCGGCTCGAGGTGGAGTTCGAGGTCGACCAGAACGTCTCGGGGGACCGCTGGCGGCTCAGGATCCGCCACGACGGCGACCTCGCGTTCCGAGGCACCCGAACGACGCACGGGGCGAGCGGTTCGTTCACCGTTCGGATGCTCGAGAACGACACGGCCGGCTCCGACGTCTTCCGCGCACGGGCGCGGAACCTGTCGACCGACGAGGTGTGCGTGGGGAGCGCGACCTTCTAGCGCGGCCATCGGCATCGGAGATCCCGATCCGGAAGGGCCCGGCATCCGTCGCCGGGCCCTTCGGCTGTCCGGGGACGACACCCGTCGCCGATACCATGAGTGCGTGGAAGCGGCGTTCTTCGACCTCGACAAGACGATCATCTCGCGCTCGTCCTCGCTCGCCTTGTCCCGGCCGATGTACCGCGCGGGGATGGTCACACGCGGACAGCTCGTGCGCGGCGCGTACGCGCAGCTCGTCTACGCCCTGGTCGGCGCGGACGAGAAGAAGATGGACCGGCTCAAGGAGGGGATGCTCCAGCTGACGCGGGGCTGGGACCGGCACGAGGTCGAGCGCCTCGTGGAGGAGGTCCTGATCGACGTGATCGACCCGTTCGTGTACCAGGAGGCACTTGACCTGATGGAGCTGCACCGCTCCGAGGGGCGGGACATCTACATCGTGAGCTCGTCGCCGGAAGAGGTCGTCCGCCCCCTCGCGGGGCATTTCGGCGTTGCGGGGGTCCTCGCCACGCGCGCGCGGATCGAGGACGGGCGCTACACGGGTGAGCTCGAGTTCTACTGCTACGGCGACGCGAAGGCGGAGGCGATCCGGTCGCTCGCCCAGGACCGCGGGATCGATCTCGAGTCCTCGTACGCGTACAGCGACTCCTCGACCGACCTCCCGATGTTGCGGACGGTCGGTCACCCGGTCGCGGTGAACCCGGACAGGGAGCTCCGCAAGGAGGCCGAGACCCAGGGCTGGGACATCCGGAACTTCCAGCGCCCGGTCCGGCTCCGCACCCGGATCGTCCAGACGGCCGCGCACCCCAAGACCCGCGTCGCCGCCGGTGTGATCGCCGCGAGCGCGGCCGCCGCGATCGTGCTCTGGCTCGTCGTTCGTTCGCGGCTGTCCGGTCGTCGCTCCACCGTGGCGTAGCGCCCGAACGCATTCGCGCGGCGAGGAGGCCCGGGGTACGATGCCCGCGTCGCCTTCGGGCGACCGCGAAGGGGGCAGAAACCCACGCGCGTTTGCCGCGGGAGGCATGCTCGGGCCCTGTGGTTCCGGCCGCCGGACACCGAGCAAAGTGCAGACTGCGCATGCTCGCTGCTCCCTTCGCGCACGTCTGGCCCCCTGCGGAGCTAGGCGTCCGCGGGTTCGCGCCGGTACTCGAAGTGCATCCCGTCGGGCACGATGAACGTCCCGCCCCAGACGAACCCCCACCGCTCGAACACGTCCACGAGCCGAGGGTCCTGGTGCGGGATCCGCCCGAACAGGTTCCCCTGCTGCACATTCAGATCGACCGCGATGCCCCAGGAGTGGTGCGACAGGCCGGCGCTCGGGATCCGGTTGGTGTGCCGCGGCGAGTAGCAGCCGGAATACGAGTGGATCGTGTCCTGCAGCCCCCGGTCGATCAGCTCGTGGACGACGCCGCGCAGCTGGGGGAACAGGGACACGTTGCAGGTGACCGTCCCAAGCAGCGGGACGCGATGGGTGACGATGTTCTGCTTCACCCACGCCGGGTCGAGGTCGAGGAAGCCGGGGTTGCCGGGTTCGGGTCGCGCCTGGAACTCGCCGAACAGCAGCTTGATCCGGACCGGCGGCAGCACCGCGTCGCCCTGCCGGAAGTACGGCGTGTCGCCGGGGGCGCGGACCCTCGAGGGAGGGTCGGCCGGCAGGATCGGGTCCAGGAGCCGTTCGACCGCAGGGGCGGTCCGTGCGTGGTCGGGCACGACCAGCGCGTAGCGGTCCTGCTTCACGCCGATCGACCTGCCCACCTCGCGGGAGACCATCAGCTCGTGCGCGCCGACCAGCTCGTCGGGCAGGATCGCCGCCACCTCGATCCGGAGGTCGCCGAACCTCAGCACGGCCCCCGGCCCGAGACCTCGGAGCCGGGCGCTGCTCTCGCCCAGGATGCCCTGGCCGTCGGCGAGCGCCAGCGCATCGGACCGGTCGGCGGGCGGCAGGAACGGCGCGAACTCCTCCGGATCGACCGCCGCGACCTCGAGCGGGATCGTGAAGCCGGGACGCGGGTCGTCCACCACCTCGCCCTGCTCCGACCACGACCGGTTCAGCCACGTGTTGTCGCTCGCGATCACCACCGAACGCTGGATCCCGTCGAGGCGGCGGACCGCCGCTCGGAACCCGTCGGGCATGCCGCCGGACGTCCAGACCAGGAACGCCTGGGGTGGCTCGGGTTCGGTCCGCGGAACCGTGGGTTCGGCCACCGAACCCGGGTCTGGCAGAGTC
>DATEQE010000250.1:0-2087 GCA_035272825.1 Actinomycetota bacterium | reverse complement strand
CACGAGCTCGATGGCCGAGGAGATCGAGCGGGTGAGCGCGCTCGGCGCGTCCCAGCACCGGTACGTGACCGAGGGCGGCAGCTTCTGGACCGTGATGCTCGACCCCGAGGGCAACGAGTTCTGCATCCTGCGCGGGCCGCGGGACGGTTGGAGCCCGGAGGCGTGAGCGACCGGGTGGTTCAGGCATGAGCGGCCGGGTGGGCGGGACCAGCAAGACCGCGACGATGGCCGACGCGGTCGGGGAGCTGGTCCGCGACGGCGACACCGTGGCGATCGAGGGTTTCACGCACCTGATCTGCTTCGCGGCCGGCCACGAGATCATCCGTCAGCGCAAGCGCGACCTGACCCTCGCGCGGATGACGCCGGATGTGATCTACGACCAGATGATCGGCGCCGGGGTCGCCCGCAAGCTGATCTTCTCGTGGCTCGGCAACCCCGGGGTCGGCTCGCTGCACGCCGTTCGGCGCCGGATCGAACACGCCGACCCCGAACCGCTGGAGATCGAGGAGTACTCGCACTTCGGGATGGTGTGCCGGTACGTAGCGGGTGCCTCGAACCTCCCGTTCTTCCCCATCCGCTCCTACTATGAGAGCGACATCCCCTCGGTGAACCCGAACATCAAGCCGATGCGGTCGCCGTACGAGGATGGGACCGAGGTCTACGTGGTGCCGCCCCTGCGGCCCGACGTGACGATCGTGCACGCGCAGCGGGCCACGGCCGCCGGCGACACGCAGATCTGGGGGTTGCTCGGATGTCAGAAGGAGGCCGCGTTCGCCGCCGAACGCGTGATCGTGGTGTGCGAGGAGGTCGTGGACGAGGCGGTCGTCCGTCGCGACCCGAACCGGACGGTCATCCCCGGGATCGTGGTCGACGCCGTGGTCGAGCAGCCGTTCGCGTGCCACCCGAGCTACGCCCAGGGCTACTACGACCGCGACAACGCCTTCTACCTCGAGTGGGAGCGGATCTCCAAGGACCCGGAGGCGCTCGAGCGCTGGTTGAAGGAGTGGGTCCACGGTCTCGAGGGTCACACCGAGTACGTGGCCCGGATGGGCGATCGGTGGGACGGACTGATGGCCGGGGAGCGCCTGTCCGGCCAGGTGAACTACGGTGACTACTCGTGATCGGCGGAGCGCTCCGGTGAGCCAGGACGGCTACACGAAGAACGAGATGATGATCGCCGCCAGCGCGCGCACCCTCGCCGGCGAGCGCGTCTGCTTCGTCGGCGTCGGGCTGCCGAACATCGTCTGCAACCTCGCGCAACGCACGGTGTCCCCCGAGCTCCAGCTGGTGTATGAGGCGGGCGTCTTCGGCGCGCGCCCCCAACGGCTCCCGCTCTCGATCGGCGACCCGACGCTCGTGTCCGGTTCGACGGCCGTGACGTCGATGTTCGAGCTGTTCGCGTTCTACCTCCAGGCCGGCCTGATCGACGCCGCGTTCCTCGGCGGTGCGCAGATCGACCGGTTCGGCAACCTGAACACCACCGTGATCGGCGACTACGCCGCGCCGAAGGTCCGGCTCCCCGGCTCCGGCGGCGCGTGCGAGATCGCGATCCATGCGCGCAGGATCCTGGTCATCATGCGCCAGGCGACGCGCTCGTTCGTCGGGGACCTGGACTTCCAGACCTCGCCCGGGCACTCGGGCGATCCGGCGCACGATCGCGCGCGCGGGTGGTTCGGCAGCGGGCCCACCAGCGTGGTGACGGATCTCGCGACGTTCGGCTTCGATGAGGAGACCGGCGAGATGACGCTGCTCACGGTGCACCCGGGCGTGACGATCGACGACGTCCGCGCGAACATGGGATGGGATCCGCGGCTCTCAGGCTCCCTCGGCGAGACCCCGCCGCCGACCGAGGACGAGCTGCGGTTGATCCGCACGCAGCTCGACCCCCAAGGCATGTACACGTCCTAGCGATGGCGGACACCGAGGATTCCCGCGGCGAAGGAGACCTGCCTGATGTGCGCGGGGAGCCCGAATCCGACTGGGTCGAGGGCATCCGGCGCGGTCGCGAGGAGCGCGCCGAACGTCTCAAGTCGCTCCTTGGCCAGGCCCCGCCGGGGGACGCGTCCGAAGGCGAACCACCCCCGGTC
>DATEQE010000249.1:0-3036 GCA_035272825.1 Actinomycetota bacterium | reverse complement strand
ATCGGTGACCAGAACCGGGCCGCCCACTCGTCGCGGTGGAGCCAGGGCGCGTCCTTCGGGACGAGCGGAGCGTTCGCCTCGAACCACTCGGGACGTTCCCAACCCGCACCCACGACGAACTCGGCGCCGAGCTCCACCTGACGCTCGTAGAACGGCGACAGCCGGAGCCTGCGCGGGCGCGCCATCTGCTGGCGCGGGTGGATGATCTCGTAGACCTCGCGGTACTGCTGCTTGCCGCGTTCGACCACGAACGGCGGCGTGGTCATGTAGGGGTAGAAGCGGTTCGCGTCGGCCTCGGCCATGTCGATCGACGGCTCGCCCTGCACCATCCATTCGGCCACGTGCCTGCCGAACCCGCCCGCGTGTGTGACCCACACCGCCTCGCAGAGCCACACGCCTCGGACCTCGGCCGACTCGCCCACGATCGAACCCGCGTCCGGCGTGAACGAGAACATGCCGTTGATCGAGCGTTCGGGATCGGCGGGGCGCATGCCGCCCTTCAGGGCCGGGAGCAGGCGCGCCGCCTCGGCCTCGGCCACGTCGAAATCCTTCGGCGTGAAGGGCATGAGCGACGGCATCAACGGGTCTTCGCCCGGACGCCGAAGCTCGGACTGCGGCGTCGCGATCGGCTCGTGCTTGTAGTTGCCGACCGCGTAGTGATCCTGCCGATGGCGGAAGTACATCGCCATGTCCTGGTGCCGGAGGATCGGGTGCGCCACCTCCCGCGTGTCGCCCTCGAGCTCCGGGATCGGGTCGGTCCAGACGAGCTGGTGCTGGACGGCGACCAGCGGGACCGACACACCCGCGAGCGCACCGACCGACGGGCCCCAGATCCCCGCGCAGAGCAGCACGCGCTCGCACTCGACGTCGCCCCGATCCGTCCGGACACCCTGCATGCGGCCGTCGCGGACGTCGAACCCGGTCACCCTGACGCCGCCCTCGAACGCGACGCCCTTCTCCTCGGCCTTGCCGGCGAGCGCCGCAGCGATCCGAACGCCCTTCGCGATCCCGTCGGAGGGCACGTGGTACGCCCCGAGGATCGTGGACGGATTCAGCAGCGGGACCTGAGCGGCGGCCTCGGCGGGCGTGAGAAGCTCGGCGCCCTCAAGCCCGTACGAGCGGGCGAACCCGAGCCGTCGCTTCAGCTCCCGCATCCGAGCAACGGACGTCGCGACCTCGATCCCCCCGACGCCGTACCAGGCCGGCTGGCCTTCGTGCTCGAGGGCCGCGTACAGCGCGACGGACTCTTGGGCGATCCGGCACATCATGCGCGAAGCGTTGGTCTGGAACGCCAGGCCCGGCGCGTGCGTGGTCGACCCCCCGGTCTCGAACAACGGACCCTGGTCGAGCACCAGGACGTCGGGCTCGCCCAGATCGGCCAGGTGGTAGGCGGCGCTCGCGCCCACGATCCCGGCGCCGATCACAACGGTTCGGGCGTGGTCCTTCACGTCCGGAGGTCCTTCACGGCACGCAGTCTTCCGCGCACGGGACGGGTCGGCAACCGCGCTAGGGCTTCGCGTTGACGGCGGCGCGGAGCTCGGCGAGGGCCGACAGGCTCCGACGCAGCGCGCCATCTCGACCGCGGCATCCAAGCCCCCGGCGGCTCACCCGGTCGCGTCGCCCGAGGACGGCTTCCACCGCCGATAGACGGGCATCTCGTCGTCCGAGTACTCGGTCGCCACCGCCTCCTCGATCGAGCACGCGTAGTGGACAAGCCCGTAGGGCGTCTGACCGGGGCGCGCCGTCACCGCCGGGTGCGACGGAGAGATCTGTTCGAGCCATCCGCGCACCATGAACTCGCCGTGCTCGCCGGCGTGGTCCTCCCACGGCTGCGCGGTGTGCAACGCGTAGCGCGCGTCGCGCGCCACCTCGCGCATCTTCGGGCTCGTGTCGCGGAACGAGACGCACAGCAGCCCGGCCCCGAGCCAGGGAGAGACCGGGTGCACGCGCGGTCCGCCGTCGAGCCGGAGCGTCGCCTGGTACACGATCCGACCCTCCATCCGCTCCCGTGCGAAGGCGGCCAGACTCGGCTCGGCGTTCGCGAACTCGGCCCAGGTGGCCACGACCGACGAGCCTACCGCCGTGCTCGACCTGGACGCTGCCAGACGAGCTGATCGCCGCCCCCGGCGAGGAGGCGGTGAGGACGACGATCGCGACGGGAAGGGTCCCTCGCTGGGAACCCTTCGCAAGGAGCGACCCCGGCAGGTTGACCACGACGCGACGAAGCGGCCACTCGAGACGTGCACTATCTCGACCGCGGGCCGGATGCGATCGCGCGCGCCCTGAACGCGGCGCTCGGCTTCGTGGGCTCAACGCCTCGCTAGGCGCTCCTGCATCCCCATCTGGTGATAGGACTCGCGGAGCCAGCCGAGCAGCTCGTCGTCGAGCTCCTTCGCTTCGGTGATCCGCATCCAGTGCCCGTACCATCCTCCGCCGTAGTCCTCGATCTTGCGGATCCTCGGGTGGGCAAGGGGGTGCGGCAGCCCGAACGCGACGGTCATGCCTCTGTCGCTGAGCGCATGCACGCCTGCGAACCTGACCCGAGCCATGAAGGCCACTCGGGTCGGCGCGGGAGCCACCTCGTAGGGTCCGCATGCGGCGATGAGACGCTCGAAGCCTTCGAACAGGTCGCGGGCTCGAGCTCCCTTGCCATCCAGGAATACTTCGACCGAGTAGTCCCCGCAGGCGTGCCACATGTTCCTGCCCACGAACCTGCGGCCACACCTGGGGCACGTCCACAGCGCCCTGCGAGCCCTCACGGCGCAAGCATCATGCATCCATGTGACCGACGTCGATGCGGTGGAGGAGCCCGCACGCGACGGGGCATGCGGACGTTTGCGGCGTGACCCCTCCCCTCGTGCAGCCTAGCTCTCCGCGAAGAGGCCGACCGCCCAATCATTGACCTGCATGAAGTTGCCCGGCGGGTATTCGAACTTGCACTCCTCGAGGAGCGTGAAGCCGAGCTTGCGGCAGATGGCGTTCGATGGTGCATTGTCGAGCGAGGGAAAGGCGTGCAGGAAGCGAAGCCGGCGCTCT
>DATEQE010000248.1:0-3532 GCA_035272825.1 Actinomycetota bacterium | reverse complement strand
GACGTGACCACCGGGATGAATACCGCGAGGCGGTAGAAGCGGACGAACGCGATCCGGCGGTTCAGCGCGTGGGCGATGAACAGCGCGACCAGGATCGACGTCGGGACGAACAGCGCCGTGTAGTAGACCGTGTTGACGGCCGCCTGCCGCGCCTTGGGGTCGCTCGCGATCTTCGCGTAGTTGCTGAGCCCCACCCACTCGCGTTCCGGCGAGATCAGCCCCGCCTTCTGGAAGGACAGGATCAACCCCCACAGGATCGGGATGACCCCGAAGACGGCGATCAGGATCACCGAGGGCAGGATGAAGGCCCAGCCGGCGGCGTGATCCGAGACCAGGAACCGCCGAACGCGCTCCACCTGTCCTCCGTGACCTCTGGCGTCGCCTCACGCCGGCCAGGTCGCAGCCTACCCGGCGAGCGCCAGCGCATCGTTCGCCTGCGCCGCCGCCTCGTCGAGCGCCGTCGTGGAGTCCTTCTCACCCAGGAGCGCCGCCACGATCGCGAGACCCATCGCCTCGGAGATCTGCGGATAAGCGGCGAGCACCGGCCGAGCCTGCTCGACGTTGGCGAGGTTCGCCGCGAACACGTCGACCCCGGGGATCGTCTTGGCGAAGTCCTGGATGAAGCCGGCATCCTGCGCGACCGAGAGTCGGATCGGCAGATGCCCCGTCGCCAGGTCCTCCTGCTTGATCTGCTCGGGGTCGGTCAGCCACTGGAGGAACGCGAGCGCCGCCTGCGCCCGCCCTCCGCCGTTGTCGAACACCGTCCACATGTCGGGACCGGCGATCGTCTGGTGGTCCCCGTCGAACCCGGGGAGGATCTCGACGCCGTAGTCGACGTCCGGGAAGCTCGCCAGGTCCCAAGGACCGGTCTCGAGCATCGCAATCTTGCCGCTGTTGAACAGACCCGTGTACGGGGAGTTCTGCAGGTCGAGGAAGACCGACTCGTCGTCGACGGCCATCCCTCGCAGGACGTCCAGCGCCTCGACGCCCTCCGGCGAGTTGAACGCCGCCTGCGTGTCGTCGTCGGTCAGGATCGAGCCCCCGTTCTGCCACAGGAGCGGGTCGTAGTGCCAGACGGAGTCCTCGGAGGCGTCCATCGGATAGGAGAAGCCGAACTGCTTCTTGGCGGGATCGGTGAGCGCCTTCGCCGCGGTCCGGAGGTCGTCCCACGTCCAGTCGGCGTTCGGGTACTCGAGCCCGGCCTCGTCGAACAGCGTCTTGTTGTAGACGATGGCCAGGTTGTCGATGAGGGCGGGGATCCCCAGGATCTTCCCCTCGAACGTCGCTGCATCCCGGGCCCCGGGGATGAAGTCCTCCCAGCCCACGTCGGGCTGCTGGGTCCAGGTGGTGAGGTCGACCAGGCCCGGTGCGGCCGCCACCTGAGGCAGGGACGAGCCGTATTGATAGGTGATGTCCGGCGGCTCGCCACCCTGGAGCGCGACCGTCAGCTTCTGCAGCGCCTTGTCGTTGTTCACGAACAGCGGCTCGATCTGGATGTCGGGGTTCTCCGAGTTCCACTGCTCGATCGCGGCCTTGAACCAGGCGGCCTCGACCTCCGTGTAGCCGTGCCACATCGTGAGCGTGACGGGACCGGACGGGGTCTCACCGCTCGCCGAGCTCTCGTTGTCGTCGCCGCCGCTCGTACAGGCGCCGGCGAGCAGGCCAAGCGCGGCGAGGAGCACCAACAGTCGTCGTGTCACGAGGAGCACCTCCAGTGGGTTCGGGAACGCGTCACGTCGGCAGCACCACCGAGCGCGTCAGGTGCACGGGATGATCGGGGTCGAGTCCCTTGGCCTCGGCGAGCGCGATCGCCGTCCGGTGCACGAGGACGAGCTCGGCCATCGGGTCGAGCGAGGCCACCCGTACGGTGGCGCCGGTCGCCCGCACGTCGTCGGCCACGGTCGGATCCGGCGAGCCGAGGATCCACACGAGCGATCGCTCGCCGGCGAGGCTGATGGGTCCGTGTCGGTATTCCATGGCGGGGTACGCCTCGCTGTACGTCTGGGTCGCCTCGCGGAGCTTGAGGGCGGCCTCCTCCGCGATCCCTACGGTCCAGCCGTGCCCGAGGAAGACCGCGTGGTCGAAACCGGTCGGCTCCGGTTCGAGCGGCTGGGTCAGGGCGCGTTCGCCGTCGGCGATCGCTCGACGGAGATCCTGTCCGAGGTGCGCACGGAACAGCGCCAACGCCGACGTGGCGAACCGCGTCTGCACGACCGAGCGCTCGTCGGCGAAGTCGAGGGCGATCGTCCTCTCGGCGAGCGACGTCACCGGCGAGGAGGCGTCCGCGGTGACAACCGTTCGGGGCACGTGACCGAGGCGCTCGAGGAGCTGGACGACCTCGGTGGTCGTGCCGCTCCGGCTGATCGCCACCACGCGGTCGTAGGAGCGATAGCTCGGGAACTCGGAGGCGGGGAAGGCGTCCGTCTCCCCCTTGCCGCTCGCCTCGCGTAGCGCCGCGAACGCGCGAGCCACGTACAGGGAGGTGCCGCAGCCGGCGACCGCGACCCGCCGCCCCGGCGCCCCGAGCTCGTCCCGCAGGGCACCCGCGAGCTCGGCCGCGCGCGACCAGCAAGCCGGCTGGCTCTCGACCTCCTGCGCGATCGCGCTCATTCCAAGCCAAATTAGATCACGAACGAGCATCCGGTCAAGCGGGCTTCGGCCGGAACCACGCACATCGGGAGTATGCTCGCGCCCGATGCGGCAGGCCGAACGGGTGGCGGCGGTGTTGGAGGTCCTGGCAGCCGAGGGCACGGTCGACGTCACCGCGCTAGTCCAGCGGCTCGGCGTCTCGGCTGCAACGGTCCGGCGCGATCTCCAGCTCCTGGAGGAGCAGCGGATGCTCGCGCGCACTCACGGCGGCGCGGTCGCGCACGACGTCCTCTACGAGTTGCCCCTGCGGTACAAGGCCGCGCGGCATCAGGTGGAGAAGCGGCGGATCGCCGCGGAGGCGGCCACGCGCGTCGCGGACGGTGCCGTGGTCGGGCTGACCGGGGGGACGACCACGACGGAGGTGGCGCGGGCGATCCTCGACCGGCGCGGGATCACCGTCGTCACCAACGCCCTCAACATCGCGGGCGAGCTCGCGATCCGCGCCGACCTGAAGCTCGTGGTCACGGGCGGCACCGCACGCTCCGAGTCCTACGAGCTGGTGGGGCCGGTCGCCGAGCAGGCGCTCGAACGCCTCAACCTCGACATGGCGTTCGTCGGGGTCGACGGCATCTCGCTCGAGGCGGGGCTCACGACGCACCACGAGATCGAGGCCCACACGAACAGGACGATGATCGAGCGCGCTCGCCTCGTCGTCGTCGTGGCCGACAGCTCCAAGCTCGGACGGGTCGCATTCGCGCAGATCTGCCCGCTGGACGCGGTCGACGAGCTGATCACGGACGAGGGCGCCCCGGCGGCGACGATCCGCGGGCTCACGGAGGCCGGCGTCGCGGTGACCGTCGCGACCGGCGCCTAGCCGCGGCGGATCGGTTCGGGGATCAGCTCCCCGTGCGCGTCGATCAGCTCGTCCACCATCTCGACGATC
>DATEQE010000247.1:0-3959 GCA_035272825.1 Actinomycetota bacterium | reverse complement strand
GGGCGGCTTGCTCGTCACGTCGTAGGCCACTCGGTTCACGCCGGGGACCTCGCGGACGATCCGGCTCGCGATCGTGTCGAGCACCTCGTGCGGGAGCCGGGCCCAGTCTGCCGTCATCGCGTCCTCGCTCGTCACGGCGCGGAGCACGACCGGGTGCTCGTACGTGCGTCCGTCGCCCATCACCCCGACGCTGCGAACGTCCGCCAGCAGAACGCAGAACGCCTGCCACGTCTCCCGGTCGAGGCTCGCGCGTCGGATCTCTTCCCGAACGACGTGATCCGCGGCTCGGACGATCGTGAGGTTGTCCCGACTGACCTCCCCGACGATCCGCACCGCGAGCCCCGGGCCCGGGAACGGCTGCCGCTGCACGATCTCCTCCGGCAGGCCGAGCTCGGCGCCCACGGTCCGGACCTCGTCCTTGAACAGGTCGCGGAGCGGCTCGACCAGCTCGAGGTCCATGTCCGCCGGGAGCCCGCCGACGTTGTGGTGGCTCTTGATCCTGGCCGCGGTGGTCGAGCCGCTCTCGATCACGTCCGGGTACAACGTTCCCTGGACCAGGAACCGGGCGCTCCGGTGCTCGCGCGCCACCTCCTCGAAGACGCGGATGAACTCCTCGCCGATGCGCCGGCGCTTGTCCTCGGGTTCGGTCACGCCGGCGAGCGTGCCGAGGAACCGATCCTCGGCCTTCACGTGCACGAGCGGGACGCGGAAGTGCCGGCCGAACGTCTCCTCGACCTGTTCGGGCTCTCCTTCACGGAGCAGCCCCGTGTCGACGAACACGCACGTGAGCTGCTCGCCGACGGCCTTGTGCACGAGGAGTGCGGCCACCGCCGAGTCGACGCCGCCGGAGAGCGCGCAGAGCACCTCGGCGTCGCCGACCTGGGCCCGGACCGAGGCCACAGCGCGCTCGATCACGTTGGCCGGCGTCCAATCCGGAAGCAGGCCGCATCCGTCGTAGAGGAACCGCTTCATGACGGCGGTCCCCTTCGGCGTGTGCGCGACCTCGGGGTGGAACTGCACGGCGAAGAGCGAGCGTTCGGGATCTTCCATCGAGGAGATCGGGATCGCGTCCGTCCGGGAGGTGACCCGGAACCCGTCCGGCGCCCGCGTGACGGCGTCGCCGTGGCTCATCCAGACCTGTTCGTCCGGGGCGAGGTCCTGGAGCAACACCCCCGGGTCGGTCACGTGGAGCTCCGTCCTGCCGTACTCGCGCCGTCCGGTCGCCTCGACCTCGCCGCCGAGTGCCTGCGCCATGAGCTGGTGGCCGTAGCAGATCCCGAGAACCGGGATCCCGAGGCCGAAGACCCCCGGGTCGACGGCCGGCGCCCCGTCCTCGTACACCGACGCGGGTCCTCCCGACAGCACGATGCCGGCGGGCCGGCGCGAAGCGAGCTCGGAGTCCGACAGGTCGTGGGCGACGATCTCCGAGAACACGTGGCACTCGCGGATCCTGCGCGCGATCAGCTGCGCGTACTGCGCCCCGAGATCCACGACCAGGACGGGGCGCCCGGGGATCTTCATCGGGGGGCTACCGCTCGGCAGCGGCTCTGCGCCCGAGCGCGTTCGATGCCTCGCTCATGAGCCCCCCGAGCCCCCCCGGCCACGTCGCTAGCGGCCCATCCCGACGCGCTGGGCGGTCTGGTACGTCTTGCCCTCGCTCTTGATCGACGGCGCCACGACCAGCTCGGCCTTCTGGAACTCTCGGATCGTGGCGTAGCCGGTGGTGGCCATCGAGGTCGCCAGGGCACCGAAGAGGTTGAACGTCCCGTCGTTCTCGTGAGCCGGCCCCGTCAGGATCTCCTCGAGGCTCGCCACCTGCTGGGTCTTCACCCGCGCCCCTCGCGGGAGCGTCGGGTGGAACGTCGCCATCCCCCAGTGGTACCCACGGCCCGGCGCCTCGTACGCGCGCGTGAGCGGCGAGCCGATCATGACGGCGTCCGCCCCGCACGCGATCGCCTTGGCGATGTCGCCTCCGGTTCGCATGCCTCCGTCCGCGATGACGTGACAGTAGCGACCGGTCTCACGCAGATGCTCCATGCGTGCGGCCGCCGCGTCGGCGATCGCCGTCGCCTGCGGCACTCCGACGCCGAGCACCCCGCGCGTCGTGCACGCGTTGCCGGGTCCCACCCCCACGAGCACGCCGACCGCGCCCGTGCGCATCAGATGCAGCGCGGTCGTGTACGAGGCGCAGCCGCCGACGACGACGGGCAGGTCGAACGTCGCGATGAACTCCTTCAGGTTGAGCGGCTGGCTGTGGGTGGACACGTGCTCGGCCGAGACCACGGTCCCCTGGATCACGAGGACGTCAAGGCCGGCGCCGACGACCGCCTTGGCGTACCGTTCGACCCGCTGGGGCGTGAGCGACGCGCACGAGACGACCCCGCCCTCCTTGACCTCGCGGATCCGCTGCTCGATCAGGTCGTCCTTCAGCGGCTCGCGATACAGCTCTTGCATCCGCCCGGTGGCCTTCTCGTCGGGCAGGGCGGCGATCTCCTCGTAGATGGGCTCGGGATCCTCGTAGCGGGTCCACACGCCCTCCAGGTTCAGGCACGCGAGCCCGCCGAGCTGGCCGATCCGGACGGCGGTGGCCGGCGAGACCCCGGCATCCATCGCCGAGGCCATCATCGGTAGGCCGAACGTATACGCGTCGATCTGCCAGGAGATGTCGACGTCGTCCGGGTCTCGTGTGCGTCGGGAGGGGACGATCGCGACCTCGTCGAACCCGTACGCGCGCCGGGCCATCTTCCCCTTGCCGATCTCGACCTCCATGCTCGTCCTCCTGGGCCCCGACTCCCGGCCGAGAGACCCGGATATGCAGCGGCGCCCACCCGCTCCGGGTGGACGCCGTCACTCCATGGGGGGAAGGTACCACGGCCGTGCCACCGGACCGGGTTGCGCGAGCCGGCTGAACGGTCGAGACTCGAGCACGATGACCACGTTCACCTGACGGTGACGCCCGTTCGCACGTGGCCCGCCGTGGCCGAGGGCCCCACCCTGGGCCCCGTCCTCAGCTCTCGTTGACCACGTGCCCCGTCTCGTGGACCCGCAGGTCGGTCAGCCCCGAATGCAGGCGGTCGCCCTCGACCAGGACCGAGTCGTCCTCGAGATACCCGAGCTCCTGGAGCTTGGTCAGCGTCCGCTGCAGCGATCCCTGCGGCGCCTCGACCATCGTGTCGAGCACGAGCTCGGGGTCCTCGGGAACCTCGTAGGGGTCGTCCACACCCGTGAACCCCTTGATCTCCCCGGCCAGGGCTTTCTTGTACAGACCCTTCGGGTCGCGGTTCTGCGCGAGCTCCTCGAGCGTCGCGTGGACGTAGACCTCCACGAACTCGCCCACCATCGCTCGCACCCGGTCTCTCGTCTCCTTGTAGGGCGAGATCGGACAGCAGATCGTCGCGACGCCGTTGCGCGTGAGCAGCTCGGCCACGAACCCGATCCGCAGGATGTTCGTGTCACGGTCCTCCTTCGAGAACCCCAGACCCTTGGAGAGGTTCTGCCGGACCACGTCGCCGTCGAGGATCTCGGTGCGCAGACCCCGCGCCTGGAACTCGTGGAACAGCATCTCGGCGATCGTCGACTTGCCGGCCCCGGACAGGCCGGTGAACCAGACGGTGAAGCCCTTCTGCTCGGGGTGATGCGTCACAGGAAGCTCCTTCCCACGGCGCCCTCGGGCGCCTGCAGGCCGTACAGCGACAGGATGGACGGACCGACGTCGACCAGGTTGAGACCGGTGACCTCGCCGGTTGTCTGACCGGGCAGACCGGCCATCGCCCACACGCCGGCTCGGTCGTGGTTGGCCCCGTCGGGGCCGGTGTCGTTCTCGTACGTGTAGATGCTCAGGTTCCCCACCGACCCGACCGAACGCCACGCGAGGTCGCCGAAGTACACGATCAGGTCCGGCGCCACGCCCCGCACCTCCGGGTAGACGTCCTGAGGCTTCAGCACGGTCGTGCCGAGCG
>DATEQE010000246.1:0-7924 GCA_035272825.1 Actinomycetota bacterium | reverse complement strand
CACGACGTGCTCGGCGACGACGAGAAGCGCAAGCAGTACGACCAGGTGCGCGACATGGCCTCGTCCGGGTACGGCGCCGGCGGGTTCCCCGGCGGCGGCGGCTCATCCGGCGGCGGGTTCCCCGGTGGCTTCCCCGGCGGCGTGCGATTCGAGGATCTCGGTGACCTCGGCGACCTGTTCGGCGGGCTGTTCGGTGGGGCGGGACGCGGCGGGGGTGCACGACCGTCGCGCGGCACGGATCTCGAGACCACCGCGACGATCACGTTCGACGACGCGATGCGGGGGACGACCGTGCCGGTCCGGATCCAGGGGCCCGCCCCCTGCGAGACCTGCCACGGCAGTGGCGCGGCGCCAGGCACGAGCCCGACGACCTGCCCCCGGTGCGGGGGTTCCGGGGCCGTCGCCGTGAACCAGGGGCCGTTCCAGATGAGTCAGACCTGTCCCGTCTGCCGCGGCTCGGGCCGGGTCGTCGAAACGCCGTGCCCGACCTGCGGCGGCAGCGGCAGCCGCCGCCGCACGCGGACCTTCCAGGTGAAGATCCCCGCCGGCGTCCAGGACGGTGCCCGGATCCGGCTCGCGGGCCGGGGGGAGCCCGGCACGGCGGGTGGGCAGCCGGGCGACCTGTTCGTGCGGGCCCGCGTGCAGCGGCACGCCTTCTTCGGGCGGGCGGGTCACGATCTGACGCTCGAGCTGCCGGTCACCTACCCGGAGGCGGCCCTGGGTGCGGACGTCCGCGTCCCGACGTTGAACGGGCCGGTCACGATGAAGGTCCCCCCCGGCACGCCCAACGGCAAGACGTTCCGTCTCAAGGGGAAGGGCGCTCCCAAGCGTGGAGGGCACGGCGACCTGCTCGTCACCACCCGGGTCGAGGTGCCGCGGAAGCTCTCCCGGTCCGAGAAGGAACTGCTCAAGCAGCTGCGCGAGAACGAGAAGGAGTCGCCGCGCCGGGGTCTGGGCGTGGAGGCATGAGGAGGCCATCGCCGTGAGCGAGACACCCGGTCGCAGGTCCGAACGGCGGACCGATGGTGCGGAGGAGCGAGCCGTCTACATCATCAGCGTGGCGGCCGAGCTCTCGGGCGTGCATCCGCAGACGCTGCGGATGTACGAACGCCGGGGCCTCCTCGCGCCCAAGCGCACGTCGGGCAACACGCGTCGCTATTCCGAACGCGACATCGCGCGCATCCAGATGATCCTGGAGCTGACGCGGCGAGAAGGTATCAGCCTGTCGGGGGTGAAGCTGTTCATCGAGATGCGCGAGCAGCTCGCGCGGATGCAGCGACGCACCGAGGAGTTGGAACTCGAGCTGCTCGACCGTGCCCGCGGACGCCGTTCCGGCGCTGAGATCGTGCCGCTCCGGACCATGCGCTCGTTCCTGTCGGGGGAGGACGTCGCCCCGTGATCGAGCTGCGAGGCGAAGGGGTCGTACTGCGTGCGTTCCGTCCCGAGGAGATCGACGTCGCGATGGAGCTGATGCAGAGCATCCCGGCGGTCGATCTGGATGAGGAAGCGGCCCGGCTTCGGCGCGAACGGCTCGAGCACTCGGGCGAACGCAACGACTGGGAGCTCATGTTCGCGGTCGAAGCTGAGGGGCGGCTCGTCGGGGACGTCCAGGGGCGGTGCCCCCGCTTCGCGATGCCGCCGGGCGTCTGGGAGCTCGGGATCGAGCTGTGGGACGCGGCCGATCGCGGCCGCGGGATCGGCAGGCAGACGATCGCGGTGCTCTCCTCCCACCTGTTCGAACGGGAGCACGCGATCAGGGTCCAGGCCACGACGGACGTGGACAACGCCGCGATGCGGCGGATCCTCGAACACCTCGGCTTCGCGTTCGAAGGGGTGCTGCGAGGGTTCATGCCCGCGGGCTCGGGACCGCCGCGTGACTACGCGATGTATGGCCTGACGAAGGCCGACGTCGATGCGAGATCGTGAGGCCGGATGGATGCCAACAAGCTGACGCTCAGATCGCAGGCCGCGCTCGACGGCGCCCACCAGCAGGCGGTCGCGCGGAGCCACCAGACGATCGAGCCCGAGCACCTGCTCCTCGCCCTCCTGTCCGATCCCGAGGGGATCGTGATCCCGGTGCTGCACGGGGTGGGCGTGGCACCCGTGCCGCTGCGCGACCGGGTGGCGGGGGCCCTCGACCGCCTCCCGAAGGTCTACGCACCTGGCGCGGAGGTCCGGCTCGGTCCGGCCCTGGCGACGGCCCTCGATGCCGCCTTCCGCGAGGCGGAAGCGCTCGGCGACGAGTACGTCTCGACCGAGCACCTGTTGCTCGGGCTCTCGGCTGGGGCCACCGAGGCGGCCAGGATCCTGCGGGACGCCGGCGTGGAGCGCGACGCGGTGCTCGAGGCGCTCGCGCAGGTACGTGGGCGCCAACGCGTCACCGACCAGAACCCCGAGGACAAGGTCCAGGTGCTCGAACGCTACGGGCGCGATCTCACCGATCTCGCACGGCGCGGCACGCTCGACCCGGTGATCGGTCGCGACGACGAGATCCGCCGCGTGATCCAGGTGCTCTCGCGCAGGACGAAGAACAACCCGGTCCTGATCGGAGAACCGGGCGTCGGCAAGACGGCGATCGTGGAGGGGCTCGCGCAGCGGATCGTCTCGGGCGACGTGCCGGAGTCCCTCAGGGACAAGCGCGTCGTCGCGCTGGATCTGGGCGCGATGATCGCGGGCTCCAAGTATCGGGGCGAGTTCGAGGACCGGCTGAAGGCGGTCCTGCGCGAGATCGCCGACTCCGAGGGGCGGATCGTCACGTTCATCGACGAGCTCCACACGATCGTCGGTGCGGGCGCGGCCGAGGGCGCGATGGACGCCGGGAATATGCTGAAGCCGATGCTCGCGCGCGGTGAGCTCCGAGCGATCGGCGCGACCACGCTCGACGAGTACCGCGAGCACATCGAGAAGGATCCGGCGCTCGAACGTCGGTTCCAGCCGGTCCTGGTCGGCGAACCGAGCGTCGAGGACGCGATCGCCATCCTGCGGGGGCTGAAGGAGCGCTACGAGGTCCACCACGGCGTGCGGATCCAGGATCCGGCGCTGGTCGCCGCCGCCGTCCTCTCGGACCGGTACGTGACCGGCCGGTTCCTGCCGGACAAGGCGATCGATCTGATCGACGAGGCGGCGAGCCGGCTGCGGATGGAGATCGATTCGGTCCCGATCGAGATCGACGAGGTGGAGCGCCGCATCATGCAGCTGGAGATCGAGCGCGCCGCCCTGCGCAAGGAGAGCGACCAGGCGTCCCGAGAGCGGCTCGATCGGCTCGAGCAGGAGCTCGCCGACCTGCAGGAACGCTCGGCCGCGATGCGCGGCCACTGGCAGCAGGAGAAGGAGCGGATCGACCGGATCCGGGCGCTGAAGGGCGAGATCGAGTCCACGCGCGGCGAGTTCGAGCGCGCCGAGCGCGACGCCGATCTCGAGCGGGCCGCCGAGCTCCGTTTCGGCCGGCTCGTAGAGCTGGAGAAGGAGCTCGAGCGGGAGAACCGGGCCCTCGAGGAGATCCAGCGCGATCGGAAGATGCTGAACGAGGAGGTCACCGAGGAAGACGTCGCGCAGGTGGTCTCGATGTGGACCGGCATCCCGGTCGCCCGCCTGATGGAGGGCGAGATGGCCAAGCTCCTGCACCTGGAGGAGGCGCTCCATCGCCGCGTCGTCGGACAGGACGAGGCCGTCTCCGCCGTCGCGAACGCGATCCGGCGCTCCCGAGCCGGGCTCTCGGATCCGATGCGGCCGATCGGCTCGTTCCTGTTCTTGGGCCCGACCGGGGTGGGCAAGACCGAGCTCGCCCGCGCGCTCGCCGAGTACCTGTTCGACGACGAGCGCGCCATGGTCCGGATCGACATGAGCGAGTACCAGGAGCGTCACACCGTGTCGCGCCTGGTCGGCGCGCCGCCCGGCTATGTCGGGTTCGAGGAAGGCGGCCAGCTCACCGAGGCCGTCCGCCGACGTCCCTATTCCGTTCTGCTGCTCGACGAGATCGAGAAGGCGCACACCGACGTGTTCAACGTCCTGTTGCAGCTGCTCGAGGACGGGCGTCTCACCGACGGGCACGGGCGAACGGTCGACTTCCGCAACGCGGTGGTGATCATGACCTCCAACCTCGGCGGCGCGATCTTCCGGGAGACCGAGATCTCGGCCGACAAGCGCCGCGAGGCCGTCATGGAGGACGTGCAGGGCTTCTTCCGTCCGGAGTTCGTGAACCGGATCGATGAGATCGTCGTGTTCGAGCAGCTCACGCCCGAACAGATCGGCGCGATCGTGAATATCCAGATCCGTCTGCTCGCGGAGCGCCTCGCCGAGCGGTCGCTGGGCCTCGAGCTCACCGACGCGGCCCGCGAACTCATCGCTGCCCGTGGCTACGATCCCGCGTTTGGGGCGCGGCCGCTGAAGCGGCTCATCCAGCGTGAGATCCAGGACCCGCTCGCCGTGAAGCTGCTCTCCGGCGAGATCGGCGAGGGAGACACGGTGCTCGTGGAGGCCGATGGGGAGTCCCTGACGTTCAGGGCCGTCTCCACCCCCGACCCCGCCCGGGCCGAGCCCGACTGATCCGGGCTCGACCCGACGACTCGGCCCACCTCCGGGGGGCCCAGGTTCCAATACTGCCCGCAGGAACCCGTGGCTGAGGATCGCGGGGCCTTCGCGCTCGCGGTCGCCGCCGCGTCGCCGATGCCGTCCGTGACGGGACCGATCCCGTCCCGACGCGTCCGCGCCCGGCGTCGCGGGGTTGGGGGGCGAAGCGAGGCGTCGTAGCGTGAGGCCGTGAGCGACCCGGGCGCGAACGCCGACCGACCTCGACTCCTGCGGCGCAGCCGGGATGACCGCGTCATCGGCGGCGTCTGCGGAGGGCTTGGTCGGTACCTCGGGGTGGATCCGGTCCTGTTGCGGATCGCGATGGTGATCCTTGCGATCGCGGGTGGCGGCGGGATCTTGATCTACCTCGTCGCGTGGGTGCTGATCCCTCCCGAACGCGATGGTGAGGATCTCGGCTCGGCGAGACCGGAGGGCGCCGACACGACGAGGCTGATCGTCGGCGGCGCGCTGATCGCGATCGGGACGATCCTGCTGCTCAACCTGTCCATCCCTGCGCTCGGCAAGTACTTCTGGCCCCTCGCGTTGATCGCGGTCGGCGTGGCGGTCGTGATCCAGGCCTCGTCCCGGCGATGAGCGCGCCGGTACCTCCGCCGCCACCACCTGCGGCCCCGGCGGCCAGATGGGCGGGACGTCTGGTGCTCGGGCTGGTCCTGGTCCTGTTCGGCGTGGGGTGGCTCCTCGAGGCGCTGGGCGTCGATGTGCCGTGGGACATCGTGTTCCCCGCGGTCCTGATCGGCATCGGGATCATGCTCGTCTCGTCCGCCCGATCGGGCGCCGGGCAGGTTGGGCTCATGGTGGCAGGGATCGTCCTCACGATCCTGCTCGTCCTCGGGACCGCCATCGACATCCCGCTCGGAGGTGGCGTGGGCGATCGCACCGTGCGTCCGAGCGCGGAGCGCATCGAGCCCGAGTACGAGCGCGGCATCGGCAAGCTCACCCTCGACCTGACCGAGGTCGCCTTCGGCGCGATCGACGTCCCCCTCGACGTTCGGGCCAGGGTCGGGATCGGGCAGCTGGTCGTGATCGTCCCGGCGGATGCGCCCGTCCGAGTGGACGCCCGGTCGGGCATCGGCAGCGTGAGGATCTACGGTCAGGAGGAAGCTGGGTTCGGCGCGGGGCTCTCCGCCCCCGCCCCCACGGGGGCGCCCGCGATCAAGCTCGAGGCGACCGTCGGGATCGGGGAGGTGCGCATCGACCATGGCTGACGCCGGTCTCAACCGCTCCGCGTTGGTCGCGGGCGTGTTCTTCATCGCGGCAGGTGTGGGCTTCCTCCTCGAGCGCCTCGGGGTCTGGGACGTCTCGCTCCGGGTCCTGGGGCCGGTCCTGCTGATCACGCTCGGCGTGGCGATCGTCCTCGGTGGACGGGCGCATCCGCCGCCGTCCTAGGCGGGTGAGGCCCGCGGCGAGCGCCTCGGGTCGTCGCCGTGCGAGCGAGGGGCTAGGCTTCGCGTCGACCTCTTCAGAAAGGAACGACCGTGGGTTGGACCCTGGCGATCATCGGCGCGATCATCGTGCTGGCCGCGATCTTCGGCGTCGTCTCGTACAACCGCTTCGTCTCGCAACGTCAGCTGATCAAGGACGCGTGGGCGAACATCGACACCGAGCTTCGGCGCCGGTACGACCTGATCCCCAACCTCGTCGAGTCCGTCCGCGGCTACGCGGCGCACGAGCGCACCGTGTTCGAGAACGTGACGCGCGCCCGCGCGGCCGCCGCCTCGGCGACGGGTTCGCCGGCGGCCCAGGCCGCCGCCGAGGGGCCGCTCGTCGCCGCGCTGCGACAGCTGTTCGCCGTGGTCGAGAACTACCCCGACCTGAAGGCCAACCAGAACTTCCTCGCGCTCCAGCAAGAGCTCGCCAACACCGAGGATCGCCTGCAGACGGCGCGCCGCTTCTACAACGCGAATGTTCGCGACTACAACCAGCGCGTGAAGCAGTTCCCGTCGGTGATCATCGCGTCGACGTTCAACTTCGAGGAAGAGGAGTTCTTCGAGATCGAGGACGCGCTCCGCGAGGCGGGCGCGCCGCAGGTGGCGTTCGGCGGCGAGGGACCTGGCGTGACGTTCGGCGGGCCCGAGATCCCGCCGGCCGCGCCGCCGCGCGCGCCGACCGTGGAGCCCTCGGGGACGCCGCCACCGCCGCCGGGGACGCCCGACGCCTAGCGCTAGCGGGTCGGGACCTTGTCTGGCTCCTGAAGGTGCTCGGGAGCGGGGCCGCACCCCTCGAGCATCGTCGCGCGGCGGACGTCGCCGGTCAGGAGGGTCCACACGATCGCCCAGACGAGCGCGACGCCGCCCATCGCGAGGGCCGTCGTCTTCGCGGTGAAGACGTCGGCGAGCCAGCCCGTCAGGATCGCCGACAGGCCGAACGTCAGCGTCACCAGCATGCCGTCGACGGCGAAGATGCGCCCCCGGATCCGATCCGGCACGACGCGTTGGAGCCCGTACGACGACAGCGTCCACTGGGCTCCGCCGCCGACGTGAGCGACGAGGACCGCGCCCATCGCGAACACGAGCGCGGGCGCCAGGCCGAGGAGCGCGTAGCCGATCCCGAACGTGGCCAGCGCGCCCCCGATCGCGCCGAACAGCCGCCGGTCCTGCGGCCCGGCGAGGGACCTGCCGAGGAACGGGCCGATCAGCGCCCCGACGCCGCGCGCCGCCATCAGCAGCCCGAGACCGATCTCGCCCGCGTGGAACCTGCCGAGCGCGAGGATCGGCAGGAGCACGAGCACGCCCCCGGCGATCCCCCAACCGAACTTCACCGCGAGCAGCGCCAGGACGCGGTGGTCCCTGCGCGCGTACCGGACGGTCTCGACCGTGTCCTGGCGCAGGCTCGGGCGTTCGTGGGCCGCCCGGTCCTGCGCGAACGTGGCGCGGATCCCCAGGATCAGGAGCGCCGACACCACGAACGACGCGGAGTCCACGACGATCGCGACGTCGGATCCGAACACCCCCGCGACGACCCCGCCGAGGGCTCCGCCGACCGCGAGCATCGTGCCCCACAACGACCCCGACAGGGCGTTCGCGACCGAGAGGTCCCGCTCGTCTACCAGGTTCGGCATCGCCGCCATCGAGGCGGGCTCGAACGCGGCCGCGAACACCGCGGTCGCCGCCAGGAGTACGTAGACGAGCCACGCGAGGTCCTCGGTCCGCACCAGGAGGAACCCGAGCACCAGGACCGCCCGGGCGAGGTCGCAGGCGATCATGAGCCGGCGCCGGTCGAGCGGGTCCGCGAGCACGCCGGCGAACGGCGAGGCCGCGAAGTACGTGAGGTCCTGCGCCGCGATCGTGAAGGCCACGGCGATCGCCTGACCGGTCAGATCGAGCATCAACCCGAA
>DATEQE010000245.1:0-2346 GCA_035272825.1 Actinomycetota bacterium | reverse complement strand
ATCCCGAGGCCGCGCGAGGGCCATCGCCGCGCATACGTCCCCCGGCGCGAGGAGGTGGTCGAGGTCCTCGCCGAGCAAGGCCTGCTTCCGGCGATCTACTTCGTGTTCAGCCGGGCCGGCTGCGACCGGAGCGTCGAGTGGCTGATGGGTGCCGGGATCCGGCTCACGTTGAGCGAGGAGGCGTCCCGGATCCGGACATTCGCCGAGATGCGCGTCGCCTGGATGGACGAAGAGGACCTCAAGACCCTCGGCTTCTACGACTTCCAGGACGCCCTGGCGGCCGGGATCGCGGCGCACCACGCCGGGATGCTTCCGGTGTTCAAGGAGACCGTGGAGGAACTGTTCGAGGCCGGGCTCGTGAAGATCGTGTTCGCCACCGAGACGCTGTCGCTCGGGATCAACATGCCGGCGAGGTCGGTGGTGATCGAAGACCTGTGGAAGTTCCAGGGCGAGCGGCACGAGCTGCTCACCCCGGGCGAGTACACGCAGCTGACCGGGCGCGCGGGTCGCCGCGGGATCGACGAGCTCGGCCACGCCGTGGTCGTGGTCCAGCGCAACGTCGCGTTCGAACGCGTGGCGTCGCTCGCGTCCACCCGGACCTACGAGCTCACGTCGTCGTTCCGACCCTCGTACAACATGGCCGTGAACCTCGTCCGCAACTACACGCGCGACGAGGCGCACCACCTGCTGAACTCCTCGTTCGCGCAGTTCCTCGCGGACCGCGGCGTGGTGACCCTCGAGCGCGAGCTCGAACGCGACCGGGCACAGCTCGCCGGGTTCCGAGAGCAGATGCGCTGCCACCTCGGCGACTTCGCCGGATACTGGGCGCTGCGCGAGAAGGCCGGGGCCGTCCGAGACGAGTTCCGCAAGGGCCGCGACCGCGCGCGCACCGAGGCGATCCGCGAGGGGCTCGCGGCCCTGCGTCCGGGCGACGTCATCTTCGTCCCTCGTGCGCGCCGCCGGGGGCTCGCCGTGGTGCTGTCTGTCCGAGAGGGGAGGCCGACGGTCCTGGCGCAGGACCGCAAGTTCTTCCGGCTGGGTCTGCGGGACTTCCAGGAGCCCCCCACCGTCCTGACCAAGATCCCGCTGCCGCGGTCTGGGAGCGTTCGGAGCGCCCGCTACCGCCGTGACCTGGCGGCACGGCTCGTCGCGCTGGAGGTCCGGCCCCCACGCAAGCCCCGGGGCGGGGTCGATGCGCGGATCGAGCGCGAGGCGGCCAGGTACGAGCACCTGGCGGAAGCGCACCCGTGCCACGCGTGTCCCGACCGGCCGGAGCACGAGCTGTGGGCGAGCCGGGCCTCGCAGGTCGAACAGCGGATCCGCGGGCTCGACCGTCGCATCCGGACCCGAACGGAGACGCTCGCCCGGCAGTTCGAACGCGTGATCGCGGTGCTCGAGGAGCTCGGGTACGTACGTGCGTTTGCGATCGAGCCCAAGGGGCGGACGCTGGCGCGGATCTACGGCGAGGGCGACATCCTGATGGCCGAGGCGCTCGCGGACGGACTGCTGGAGGGCCTGGAGCCCTCGGAGGTGGCCGCGGTCGTCTCGACGATCGTGTACGAGTCGCGCGAACGCACACCTCGGACCGCCGAGATGCCCACGCCCGCCTCGGTCGAGCGGTACAGCGCGTTCCGGGGGATCTGGCGCCGGGTCCGCGAGGCCGAGGACCAGCACCAGGTGGAGCTCTGCCGGGAGCTCGAGGACGGGTTCGCGGCGCCGATCCATCGGTGGGCGCAGGGGGAGTCGCTCGAGGAGGTCCTGCGCGAGACGGACATGTCGCCGGGGGACTTCGTGCGCACCTGCAAGCAGGTGCTCGACCTGCTCCGTCAGATCGAGGAGGTGGCCCCCGAGGGGGTCGCGGACCTGGTCCGGCGCGTCCGCGAGGCGGTCAACCGCGGGGTCGTGGCTTACACCGGCGTCTGATCGAACCGCGTCGCTACCAGCCGCCCTGCGCCGAAGTAGGATGCGCGCGATGCCGAGCCCCTACGGCGAACTCAGCGTGATCGTGAACCCCCACGCGGGCCGTCGCCGCGTGGGGGAGGAGATCCCGGAGCTCGAGCGGACGCTCCGCTCGCGAGGCCTGCCCTACCGGCTCTTCCGGACGGAGGGCCCGGGCGACGCGACCAGCCTCGCCACCGAGGCGCTGGAGGCGGGAGGGCGGTTCGTGGTCGCCGTGGGCGGGGACGGCACCGTGAACGAGGTCGTGAACGGCATGTTGGACGGCGAGGGCAAGCCCCTCGTCCCCGATCCGGTACTCGGGGTCGTTGCGGCGGGGAGCGGGTGCGACTTCGTGCGGACGTTCGGGCTCCCCGGCGACGCGACGCGGGCCTGCTACCACCTCGCCGG
>DATEQE010000244.1:0-7114 GCA_035272825.1 Actinomycetota bacterium | reverse complement strand
CGGCGTCGGGCGCTTCCGGGTCAACGTGTTCCGCCAGCGGGGCTCGGTCTCGGCGGTGCTCCGGAAGCTGCGGTTCGGCGGCCCGAGCTTCGACGAGATGGGCCTGCCCGAGGTGATCCGTCAGCTCGCCGACGAGCAGCGCGGTCTGGTACTGGTGACCGGGCCGACGGGCTCGGGCAAGACCACGACCCTGGCCGCGATGATCGAGCATCTGAACCACACCCGGCAGAGCCACATCGTGACGATCGAGGACCCGATCGAGGTCCTGTTCCGCGACGACGTCGCGTCGATCAACCAGCGCGAGGTCGGCAACGACACCGAGAGTTTCCTCTCGGCGCTTCGAGCCGCCCTGCGGCAGGACCCCGACGTGATCCTGATCGGCGAGATGCGGGACACCGAGACCGTGCGGACGTCGCTGCAGGCGGCCGAGACGGGCCATCTGGTCTTGTCGACGCTCCATACCGTGGACGCGACCGAGACCGTGAACCGCGTCGTCGACTTCTTCCCACCCGAGCAGCAGGGACAGATCCGGCTCACGCTGGCCGGTGCCCTGAAGGGGATCATCTGTCAGCGCCTGGTCCGTTCCCGCGACGGCGGGATGGTCCCATGCCACGAGATCCTGGTGAACACCGGACGGGTCGCCGAACGGATCTCCGACGCCGACAAGACGGCGGAGATCCACGAGGTGATCGCCGAGGGCGGCTACTACGGGATGTGCACGTTCGACCAGAGCCTGCTCCAGCTCGTGAAGGACCAGAAGGTCTCGGTCGAGGCCGCGCTCTCCGCCTCGTCGAACCCGCACGACTTCACGCTCGAGCTCCAGCAGGCGAGGATCGCGCTGCCGAGCTGACACGCTAGATCGCCGAGCGCGTTCGACGACGGACGAGGACCCCGATCCCGAGGCCGATGCCGACGCCGATCACGGTACCGGCCACCCAGCCCATCACGGCTGAGGTCGAGCTGGCCTGTTCGGTCAGCGTGCGGACCTCGATGACCGGCGAGGGCTCCGGCTGTCCGAACGAGGCGACCGAGACACTCTCGCCGTTCCCGACACCGGTACCGTCGCCGACGACGATCGCACCCGTCATCCCGGGGTGGTACCAGCATGCCCAGGGATAGACGCCAGGCTCGTCGAACGTCGCCGTGAAGGCCTCACCTTGGTTGAGGTCCTCGGGATGACCCCACGCACTGCCGATGACGTTGTGCGTGAACGGGTCCTTGTTCACGAAGGCGACCGTGCCGCCGGGGTCGATCGTCAGGATCGTCGGGGTCGGGCAGGCATCGACCAGCTCGACCGTGTCTCCCTTGCCCTGGGTGGCGCCGGCATGGCAGCCGCCACCGGCGAACGCGGATGGCGCGGGCATCAGGAGGGCTGCCAGGGCAACCGCCGCGAGCACCGATGCGATACGACCAACCATGGGGTGGCCTCCCTTCGCTTGGGTCACAGAACCTCTACACCTGCGGTGGGGCCCTGGTTCCCTCACGTCGTCGACTCCGCCAGCGCTCTCGCATGAGCTCGATCCAGCGAGGTCTCGAGCCGGTAGGTCACGTCGTCCACCTCCCAGATCAGGACGTTGCCGCGGACCGAGAACGTCTTGAAGCCGCGCTCGGTCTCGAGCTCGAGCACGTGCGGCACGGGGATCCACGCCGCAGGAGCGCCGCCCACCCGGGCGGTGTGGACGTCCTCGAACGCCTGCACGCTCTTGATGATCGTCTCGTCGTCGCCCTGGAACGCGAGCAGCACCAGCCCCCAGTCGGTCCCCGGCAGGGCCGGATAGGTGGCGCTGGGTCGCCATGCGAGGACGAGCCCCGGGTCGCCGAACGGGCTGTCGACAACGTAGACCTCGTCGGGCACCGGTCCCGGGGGCAGGGACGGCTCGAACCCGGCGAGCGCGAAGGCCTCCCGGGCCGGCACCGGATCGCCCAGCGCGTCGGGTTCCACCGGCGGGAGGGAGGCCGAGGGCGTGACGCCGGGCTGGACGCGGATCTCGATCGCGCCGATCGCGAACCGAGCGGCGGCGGCGAGCGCGAGCGCGGCCAGCAGCCCGATCGTCGCGAGCACGAGCACCCGCCGCCGGCTCCAGAGGGCGCGCCGGGGGAACGCGGGCCTGGCCCCGGCCGCGCGCTCGTTCTCGAGCCGAGCGGTGACCGCGCTCCGCATCGACGGGGTCGCGGGGTACGCGAGCTCGGAGCTCAGCCCTGTGAGCGCCGACGCCACCTGCTCCGTCGTCATCGGTCGGTCACCCATCCCCGGATCCCTCCAGCTGGTCACGCAGTCGCCCGAGGGCGCGCGAGAGCCGCGACTTCACGGTCCCGGGCCGGATCGCCAGCGCTCGAGCGGTCTCGGCCTCCGAGAGCTCGAGCAGGTAGCGGTACGTGACGACCAGCCGCTCCGGCTCCGAGAGACGCTCGATGGCCCCGAGCAACGCCTCCCGTTCCTCGCGCCCCAGGGCCGCGGCCTCGGGGGACGGGGCCGCGTCTCCCGAGCCGCGGTCCTGAGCGAGCCGAACCGTGAGCCGCTCGCGCCGGCCCACCGACCGCCGCCGGTTCTTCGCCTCGTTCGACACGATCCGAAGGACCCACGGCCGGAACGCCTCGCCGGCCCGGAACCGGTCGAGCGCGTAGAACGCCTTCACGAACGCCTCCTGTGCGACGTCCTCGGCCTCGGCGGAGCTTCGCGTGATCAGCCATGCGGTGCGGAACGCCACCTCCCGGTACCGCTCCACGAGCTCGCCGTAGGCCTGAACGTCACCGTCGCGCGCGAGCCGTGCGAGCTCGACGTCCTCCAGTGGACGGCCCTCCACTCGGTCGGTCATCCCGCTCTACACCGGGCGGGCGCCGCCGGTTCCGCGGGCCGTGTGGCTACGTACCGGCCTTCCCGTTGCCGAACGTCTGCTCCGCGAAGTCGGTGATCCCCGAGAGCAGGTTCGTGAACTCCATCGGGATCACGAACTTCGTCGAGGGCGACTGGCCGATCTGCTTGAGCGCCTCCAGGTACTGCAGGCTCATCGTCTTGGCGTCGACACCCTGGGCCGACTCGAAGATCCTGGTGAGGGCGAGCGCGAACCCCTCCGCCCGCAGGATCGCTGCCTGACGGTCCCCCTCGGCGTTCAGGATCGCGGACTGCTTGTTGCCCTCGGCGACCGTGATCGCCGCCTGCTTCGCCCCCTCGGCCTCGGTCACGACCGCGCGGCGCGTGCGCTCGGCCGACATCTGTCGCGTCATGGCGTCCTGGACCTGTGGCGGCGGGATGATCTCGCGGATCTCGACGTTGGTGACCTTCACGCCCCAGCGTTCGGTTACCTCGTCGAGCTTGACGCGGAGGATCTCGTTCATCGCTTCGCGCTTGGCCAGCACGTCGTCCAGCGACATGTCGCCGACGACCGAACGCAGTGTGGTCGCGGCGATGTTCTGAGCTGCGCCGGCGAAGTTGCCGACCTCGATCACCGACATCCGCGCGTCCACCACCCGGTAGAACACGATGAAGTCGATCGAGATCGTCGCGTTGTCCTCGGTGATCGCGGCCTGGTGGGGGATCTCCAGGTACAGCTCGCGGAGGTCGACCCAGACGCCCTTGTCCACGAACGGGATCAGCAGGACGAGCCCCGGTCCCTTGGCGCCGAGCGCCCGCCCGAGGCGGAACACCATCAATCGCTGGTACTCGCGCACGATCTTGATCGCCTGCGGGACGATCAGGATGAGCAGCAGCAGCACGACGCCGACGCCGATCGCCAACGGGATCACGGTGGTCTCCCTCCTGGTTGCCCTTCGGCGGTCGCCGCGGCCGGCGCCTCCATGGGTTCGACCTTGAGCATCAATCCTTCCATCTGGACCACCCGGACGCGTTCGCCCTTGCGGGGCTTGCCCCGGACCGCCTCCGCGGTCCAGTGCTCGGACGCCACCTGGACGACGCCCCGGGGGTTGAGGTTGCGCAGGACGACGCCCTCCAGACCGACCAGCTGCTCGTCCCGCGTGGTCGACGTGCGGTGCCGTAGGCGCATCGCCGCACGGACGACGATGAGGAAGAAGACCGCGGCGAAGATCGCGACCGGCACGATCACCAGCGGCGAGACCGACACCCCCGGCACCGAGGTGTCGAACAGGAACAGCCCGCCGAGGACCAGGCAGATCACGCCGGCGATCGCCGGCAAGCCGACGCCCGGATGGAGCAGCTCGAGCACGAAGAACACGAGCGACGCCGCGAGCAGCACCACCCCGATCAGCTGGACCGGCAGCATCCCGAGCGCGACCAGCGAGGCGACGAACATCAGGACGCCGAGGGTCCCGACGATCCCGCCCGGGATGAAGAACTCCGCCACGATGAAGGCGAGCCCGAGCCAGAAGAAGACGAAGGCGAGGTTCGGGTCCAGGAGGGCGTGGAAGAAGCCCGCGAAGAACCCCATCGGATCCTCGGTCACGGTGGCGCCCGTCAGCTCGAGCGTGACGGGCTCGCCGGAGACCTCGACGGTCATGCCGCTCACGTCCGCGAGGAGCGTGGGCACGTCCGGGGCGATGAGGTCGATCACCCCGAGCTGCAACGCCTCCTCGGCCGAGGCGCTCTCGGCGTCCCGGACCGCCGATTCGGCCCACTCGGCGTTCCGACCTCGAGCCTCGGCGATGCTCACGATGTACTCCGCGGCGTCGTTCACGGCCTTCTCCGACGCCACCGCGCCGGACAGGCCTACCGGCTGCGCCGCGCCCACGTTGGTGGCCGGTGCCATCGCGGCGACGTTCGTCGACAGAAGGATGAACGTCCCGGCGGAGGCCGCCCGGGCGCCCTGCGGCGAGACGTAGCCGATCACGGGGATCTCAGCGTTCAGGATTGCCTGCGTGATCTGGCGCATCGAGGAGTCGAGCCCGCCCGGCGTGTCGAGCGTCAGGAGCACGGCGGCGGCGCCGTCGTCGGCGGCATCGGCGATGCCGCCCTCCACGTGGTCGGCGACGAAGGGGTCGACGACGCCGTCGATCCGCAGCTCGACGACGACGGGGGAGCCAGACTGCGCCACGGCGCCGTTGGCCCCCAACGCCACGCAGGCCGCCGTCAGGGAGGCGAGCGCCGCTGCGCGTTGGAGGGCCATCACGTCACCGGCCTCATCATCGCACCGGCGCGGCCGGATGGCGCGTACGCTGCTCGGCATGAGGGCCGCCCTCGCGCTCGCGTGCGTCTGGGCGATCGTCTGGTCGGCCTCACCCGCGAGGGGCGGCGAGGGCGACGAGCCGTTCACCGGGTCCGTTTCCCGGGTCGACCAGGTGACGCGACGGCTGATGGTCGGCTCGTCGTGGCACGCGGGGTGCCCCACCCCGCTCCGGGACCTTCGACTCGTGCGGGTCACCTACCGCGGGCCCGACGCAGAGCCGCACCACGGGCGGCTCGTAGTGCATCGACGGTGGGCGGACGAGATCCTGGTGGTCTTCCGCCGCCTGTACCGGAGCGGGTTCACGATCCGACGCGTTCGGCTCGTGGATCGCTTCGACGCGGACGACCGCACGTCGATGCGGCACGACAACACCTCCGCCTTCAACTGCCGGTACGTCGCCGGGACTACGACCTGGTCGCAGCACGCCTACGGCCGCGCGATCGACCTCAACCCGGTCGAGAACCCGTACGTCGCCGGCTCACACGTGTCGCCCCGCCGGGGCCGCCGGTACCTCGACCGGACCGACGTCCGGCCGGGGATGATCGTCTCGCAGGACGTCGTCGTCCGTGCCTTCCGGCGGATCGGTTGGGGGTGGGGAGGGCGCTGGTCGTCCGCCAAGGACTACCAGCACTTCTCGGCGAACGGTCGCTGATGGAGGCCCGACGGGGGACTGGTCCTCCCGAGCGAGCCGAGACCCACCCGGCGTCGAATGGCCGACCGCATGGCATGATGACGAAGGCCCACCGTCAAGCTCTGGGCGGTGCGGCGGGCGTATACCTGGAAGGAGTTCGGGTGACCACTCGGCCCGACGGTCCGCTCCTCGCCCGCGAGGAGCAACAACTCGTGGAGGGACTCCTTGGGGGGAACGAGGACGCGGTGCGTGCGCTCTACGCCCGGTACGCCCGTCCGATCTTCACGCTCGGGCTGCGGCTGCTGGGGAGCGCAGAGGCGGCCGAGGAGTTGACGCAGGACGTCTTCCTCGCGGCGTGGCGCAAGGCGGCGCGGTTCGACCCGGCTCGCGGGCGCCTGTCTACGTGGCTCATGACGATCGCCCACAACCTGGCCGTGGACCGGCTCCGCCGGGAGACCGGCGTGACCCGCCCCCACCTCGTCCTGGTCGACGAGGTGCCCGAGCTCGAGTGGGTGGACGAGGAGGAGCCGCTGATCGAACGCGACGCGGCGATCCGCGCCCTCGAGTCGCTCTCGGACGCCGAGAAGCGGCTCCTGGCGCGCGCCTACTTCGGGGGGCTCACGGCGCGCGAGATCGCCGAGGCCGACGGCACCCCGCTCGGCACGGTCAAGACACGTCTGCGCACGGCGCTCATCAAGGTGCGGCGGGCGAACCAGGACAAGGAGCGGCCGTGACCTGCCTCGAGGTGCGCGAGCTCCTGCCCGAGCACGCGATCGGCGTGCTGGGCGAGCCCGAGCGCGAGCGCATCCAGCGTCACCTCCAGACGTGCGCCGGGTGCCGCAAGGAGGCGGGAGACCTGGGGCAGGCGGCGTCGACGCTCGCGTTCGCGCTCCCGCCGGCCCGGGTGCCCGAGGGCCTCGGCGAGCAGGTCGTCGCCCGCGTGCGACACGCGGCGGGCGCGCCCCGGACCCGGCGCCGAGCCCGGACGGCGACGGCCGGGCTGATCGCCGCGGCGATCGTGTTCGCGAGCCTCGGCTGGGGCGCCGTGATGGCCGGTCGCGCCGAACGGTTCGCCGACCGGGCTGCGCAGGCCCAACGCGAGCAAGCCACCGCGATCGAGCACTTCCAGCAGGTCCTCGGCGACGTGATCCCCGGGGGAGTCCCGTCAGACAACGAGACGCACATCGGTCAGCTCGCGCCGGTCGCGTCGGGGACGGGAGGCGGGTTCGCCCTGCAGCTCGTCTCGCCGCAGATCCTCGACTTCGTGATGGTGATCGTGAACGGGCTCGACGACCCGTCCGCGCTCCCGATGCGCGTGCAGCTCGTGAACGACCGGGGTCGGGTC